>NZ_JBFAZA010000015.1:0-14638 GCF_040681595.1 Amycolatopsis sp. NPDC051716
AGGCCAGACCGACCGCACCAACTACCCAGCAACCATCACCATCACGATCATCACCGAGTTGACACACGCCCCTGAGCCTTAACTTTCCGGCATTGAGGTTAACCCCGGTCCCCGGGCGGGCTGGCCCGGTGACCCGCCACGAGCGTCCGGCGGATGCTGGGCTTCCGAGCACCGGGCCACTTCCCAGGAGACAGCGATGAGCAGCTCGCGAACACTCACCGAGCCCGTGACCGCCCCGGCGGCGCCGGCGCGCGTCCACGCGGTGGCCACGGTGCTGCGCCGGCGGCTGCCGTTCACGACCGGCGTGCTGATCGCGATCATCGTCGCCGGCATCGCGACCGGCACGCTGTGGGACGCCGCGAGCGACCGGACGTGGTTCGGCCAGGTCGGCTACGGCCTGCCCGCGCTGGCCGACGGCGGGTGGTGGACGCCGGTGACCGGTTCGTTCCTCGCCCTGACACCGGTTTTCTACCTGCCGGTGCTGCTCTCGTTCGCCGTCTTCGCCGGCGGCGCGGAATGGCGGCTGGGCACCGGGCGGACCGTGGTGATCTGCGGGCTCGGCCAGCTGGCCGGCGTGCTCGGTGCCGCGCTGACGCTCCTGGCCTTCCGGGACACCGGGTGGCCGTGGGCGCACAGCCTCGCCGCCCACGTAGACGCCGGTTTCTCCGCGGGCGCACTCGCCTGCGCGGCGGCGGTGTCGGCGACGCTGCGTTCGCCGTGGCGGCTGCGGCTGCGCGCCGGGCTGTGGGTCTACGTCGGCGTGTCCTTCCTGTTCCTCGGCGGGCTCGCCGACCTCGAACACCTGTGGGCCGTCGCGCTCGCCCTTCCGCTGAGCCGCCGCCTGGCCGGTGGCCGCCACGTCGGCCCGCGGGGCCGGGTGCGGGCCGGGCGCCGCGAATGGCGCCTGTTCGCCGCCACCGGCCTCGCCCTCATCGCCGTCGCCGAACTGGTGCTCTGGCTGTTCCCCGCGGACAGCCCGCTGGGCACCACCGGCGGCGAGGACACCGGCTGGGGCATCGCCGTCAACATCGCCTTCGTCGCCCTCCTGGCGAACGGGCTGCGCAGCGGCCGGCGCGTGGCTTGGTGGGGTGCGGTGACGCTCGCCATGATCAACGTGCTCGCCGGCGCGGTGGCCGTGCTCGGGTTCGCCTTCGGCCAGGAGTCCACGGCGGAGAAGGCCCTCACCATGACGGGTGCCGTGCTGTGGGCGGCCGAGCTGGCCCTGCTCGTCCTGACCCGCTGGGCGTTCCGGGCCCCGCTGCGCCGCGGCTTCGGGGTGTCCGCCGGGATCGGCGGGGCCGACGCGCCCGCCGTCCGCGACCTGCTCGGCCGGCACGGGGGCAGCACGCTGTCCTGGATGGCCACCTGGCCGGACAACGCGCACTTCCGCGGTCAGGACGGGCAGTCCGTCCTCGCGTACCGGCGGCACGCCGGGGTGGCCGTCGGCCTCGGCGACCCGATCGGCCCGGCCGGCTCCGCGGCCGGCGCGGTCCGCGCGTTCGCCGTCGCCTGCGAGCACGCCGGCGTCGTGCCGTGCTTGTTTTCCGTCACCCGGCCGGTCGCCGACGCCGCCGCGCGGCTGGGCTGGAGCCGGGTGCAGATCGCCGAAGACACGCTGGTCGACCTGGAGGGCCTCGAGCTGCGGGGCCGGAAGTGGCAGAACGTGCGCTCGGCGCTCAACCGCGCCGCGAAGGAAGGGATGAGCTACCGCCACGTCGTGCTGGCCGACGAGCCGTGGGGCGTCCGCAGCCAGGTCCGCGCCATCTGCGACGAATGGGTCGGCGACAAAGGCATGCCGGAAATGGGTTTCACGCTCGGCGGCATGGAGGAGGCCCTGGATCCGGCGACCCGGGTCGGCCTGGCCGTCGACGCCGACGGCAGTGTGCACGGCGTCACCTCGTGGCTGCCGGTGCACGGGCCGGATGGCGAGGTCCACGGCTGGACCCTGGATCTCATGCGTCGCCGCGGCGACGGGTTCCGGCCCGCGATGGAGTTCTTGATCGGCTCCGCCATGCTGACCTTCCAGGCGGCGGGGATGCGGTTCGTGTCGCTGTCCGGCGCGCCGCTGGCCCGCTCCGGTCCGGACACCGAAGCGGCGCCGGTCGAGCGGCTGCTGGCGGTGCTGAGCCGGGAGCTGGAACCGGTGTACGGCTTCCGGTCGCTGCACGCGTTCAAGGCGAAGTTCAACCCGCGCCACGAGCCGATGTACCTGGCCTACCGCGACGAAGGCGACCTCCCGCGGATCGGTGTGGCGCTGACCCGCGCGTACCTGCCGGACACGAGCGTGCACACGTTGGTGAAGTTGGCCACTACGCACGCCTGACGTCCGAGTTCTTGCGCGGGCGCGGGGAGACGCGCACAATGATGGGTAAGCAAGCGCTTAGCCAGTGGCAGTGTTGGTCGGAGGAGCAGCTACCCCATGGACTTTTCACTCAGCACCGAAGAACGGGAAGTGCGCGACTGGGTCCGCACGTTCGTCCAGCGGGAGCTGATCCCGCTCGAGCAGGAAGTCCTCCGGCGCGAGCGCGCCCACCAGCCCGGCCTCACCGGCGAGGAGCTCAAGGACCTCCAGCTCAAGGCGAAGGAGTCCGGCTTCTGGGGCGTGCTGACCCCGGAGGAGTACGGCGGCATGGGCTTGTCCGCCGTCATGGCCGCGCTGCTGGAGGCCGAGCTCGGCCGGACCTTCGTGCCGTTCCGCTTCGGCGGGGCCGCCGACAACATCCTGTTCCACGCCAACGAGGAGCAGAAGCAGACCTACCTGCTGCCGACCATCTCGGGCGAGCGCAAGTCCTGCTTCGCGATCACCGAGCCGGGCGCCGGGTCGGACGCCAAGGCCATCCGGACCACCGCCCGCAAGGACGGCAGCGACTGGATCATCAACGGCGAGAAGACCTTCATCACCGGTGGCAACGAGGCCGACTTCACCATGGTCTTCGCGATCACCGACCCGGAGAAGGGCGCGAACGGCGGCGTCACCTGCTTCCTCGTCGACCGCGAAGCCGGCTGGAAGTCCGAATACATCGACACCATGGGCGAGTGGGGCCCGGCGTCGCTGATCTTCCAGGACGTCCGCGTCCCGGAGACGCAGATCCTCGGCGAGGAAGGCCGCGGCTTCGAGCTCGCCATGCAGTGGATCGGCCAGGGCCGTTACCTCCTGCCGGCGCGCGCGATCGGTTCGTGCGAGCGGCTGATCACCATGGCCATCGAGCACGCCAACACCCGCGAGACGTTCGGGCAGAAGATCGCCGAGCGCCAGGCCATCCAGTGGATGATCGCCGACTCCGGCGTCGAGCTGGAAGCGCTGCGGTGGCTGGTGCTGCACGCCGCCTGGCAGGTCGACCAGGGCGTGGATTCGCGGCACGCGCAGTCGATGGCGAAGCTGTACGGCGGCCAGAAGGCCAACGAGATCGTCGACCGCGTCCTGCAGATCCACGGCGGCATGGGCTACACGCGGGAGCTGCCGGTCGAGCGGTGGTACCGCGAGCTGCGGCTGCTGCGCATCTACGAAGGCACCGACGAAATCCAGCGCCGCACGATCGCGCGCAACCTGCTCAAGGGGCACGTCAAGGTGGGCGGCACACTGGGCTGAGAACGCGAGAAGCCGTCAAGGCCGCTGGAAAGCGGCCTTGACGGCGCTTCGGCTTGCTTACTTCTTGTTGCGGATGGCGATCGGGACGCCTGCGAGGTCCTCTTCGTTGCACAGGAGCTTCACGTCGTAGTACGGCGAACCCTGGCGGTCGTCGTAGTCGAGGTGGATGGCCAGGACGTCGAGCGGCTCGCCCAGCCACTCCTGCGCCTGCCGCAGCCAGGCGGAGCACCGTGCCAGGGCAGTGGGGAGATCGTCATCGCGGAACTCGACGGGGCGATAGGGCACATCCTGCACCTGATCGCGGGGGCTTTCCGGCGCCGGGAGGCCCGGCGCGAGACCCGAGTCGTCCAGTTCCAGTTGGATCGTTTCCTCAGTCACCCTTCGAGCGTCCCCCACGCACGCCGTCTGGGCAAGGCGTACACAGGTAAAAGCGCCGCTAAACGGACACGCCCCACTCTTTCGCGACGATTTCCCGGCACCGCCGCAAGTCGGTCACACCGGGCGCGGACGTGCAGCCCAGCGCCCTCGACGCCAGTTCCGCGTAGTGCTCCGCCAGCTCGTCCAGTGCCAGCGGGCCGCGTGGGGAATACCACCTCGCGACGCCGCTGCACATCTCGAGCAGCGCGAGCCGGGTCACCGCCGGGTGCTCCACACGGAACACCCCCGCCGCCACGCCTTCGTCGATCGCGGCCGCCCACAGCCGTTCGTAGGCGTCCCGCAGGGCGACCACCGGTTCGCGCGCGGCCGGGGACAGGACGTCGACTTCGTTGTCCACCACCCGGGTTTCCGCCGGTCCGACGGCGTGCGCGAGGACGTGCAGCGCGACCAGCGTGCGCAGCCGGTGCACCGGGTCACCGCCGCCCGCGGTCGCCTCGCGGGCCGCGTCGAGCAGCCGGTTCAGCGCGGTGTGCATGATCTCGGCGAGCAGATCCTCTTTGGTGCCCATGTAGTGGTACAGGCTGGCCGAGGAGAGTTCCGCCTCCTGCGCCAGATCCCGGATCCCGGTGCCGTGGAAGCCCTTGGTGGCGAACAGCTTCACCGCGGCCGCGCGCACCCGCTCCCGGCTGCTCACAGCCATGCTTCCGCCTTCGCGTCCCAGGAACCGGCGCGCGGGTCGGCGACCTTCCGCAGCTCGCCCTTGGCCACCCGCTCCGACGGGGTCATCGGCAGCGCGTCGGCGAACGACCAGAACCGCGGAACCTTGAAGTAGGCCAGTTTCCCGGCGCAGAACGCGGCCAGCTCGGCGGGGTCCGGCCGGTCGCCGTCGCAGACGACGTAGGCCTTGATCTCCTCGCCGCGCAGCTCGTCCGGCACCGCGACGACGGCCGCCAGCCGGACCGCCGGGTGCAGCAGCAGCGCGCGCTCGACCTCGTCCGCAGAGACGTTTTCGCCGCTGCGGCGGATCATGTCCTTCGTCCGGCCGATGTAGTAGACGCGGCCGGCGGCGTCCATCCGGGCGAGGTCGCCGGTGTGGAACCACCCGTTTTCGAACGCTTTCGCCGTCGCGTCCGGATCGTCGTGGTAGCCGTGCATCAGCCCGATCCCGCGGATCAGCAGCTGCCCGGTTTCCCCGCGCGGCACCGGCTTCCCGTCGTCGCCGGCGATCAGCACCTCGCGGTCGCGGCTGGGCCGCCCGATGCAGCCGGTGCCGACGGTCGCGTCGTGGTCGGCGGCGGTCATCCGGATGTCGCCGCCGGTTTCGGTCATGCCGAACGCCTCGTACCACGGCACGCCCCAGCGCCGTTCCAGTTCGGCGTGCAGGTCGTGCGGGATCGCCGACGCGCAGATGGCGCGGACGCGGTGGTCGCGGTCGGCTTCCGACGGTTCCTGGCGCAGCAGTAGCGTCGGCATCAGGCCGAGGCAGTAGAACCAGGTGACGCCGTGTTCGCGAACCTTCGCCCAGAACGTGCTGGGGTGGAAGCGGTCCAGGACGACGAGGGTGGCCCCGCCCGCGAGTCCCAACGCGACATTCCACTGTGGATCGATGTAGTGGAACGGCTGCGCGGTCAGGATGACGTCGTCCGCGCCGACGGCCGGGAAGTCGGTGGCCAGGCTCACCGCGAGGGTCGTCCAGTAGCTGTTCGGCAAAACGCAGCCCTTGGGGGCGCCGGTGGTGCCGGAGGTGTACTGGATGTTGACCGGCAGCTCGGGCACGGGCGTGAACTCCGGCGGCTCGGCGCCGGTGCGGAGCTCGTCCGGGGTGATCACCTCGGTCAGGCCGATCCGGCCGAGCAGCTCGGTGAATTCGGGCGCGGCGACGGCCAGCTTCGCGCCGGAGTGGCGCAGGACGTGGGCGCCGTCGAACTCCCGGTAGTTCGTGTTGACCGGCACCAGCTGCGCGCCGATCTTCGCCAGCGCCAGCCAGGTCAGCGGGAACGCGGGCACGTTCCGCAGCATCACCGCCACCCGGTCGCCGGGGCCGATGCCGCGCTCGGCCAGCGCCGCGGCGATCCGGTCGCTTTCGCGATCGACCTCGGCGAAGGTGAACGTCCGCTCCAGGTCGTCGAACACCCAGGCCGGGCGTTCGGGCCACAGCGCGGCGGCCCGGGTGACGAGCTGCGCGAGCGTCCCGATTTCGGCGAGGGGCGTCACGCCCGGCTCCGGAAGGCTTCGGTGGACGCGGCGACCGCGGCCGAGTGCTCGGTGATCAGGGCGTGGCTGACCTCGAGTTCGAGGGCCGGTTCGAGGTCCGTGCTCGCGTCGAGGACGCGCTTCGCCATGGCCGCCGCCGCGGGCGGGTGCTCGGCGATCCGCTTGGCCCAGCTCAGCGCTTCGGCCTGGAGCTGCTCGGCGGGCACGGCGGCGTTGACCATGCCCAGCTCGGCGGCCTTCCGGCCGTCGAAGCGCTCGCCCAGCAGCAGGAGCTCCTTCGCCTTGAGCGGGCCGACCAGCAGCGGGAGCAGCCGCGACGCCGCGCCGGTGACGCTCAGGCCGAGCGAGACCTCGGGGAAGGCGAACACGGCGTCCTCGGCGGCCAGGATCAGGTCGCAGCCGAGCGCGAACTCCGCGCCGGCGCCGATCGCGTAGCCGTGCACCGCCGCGATCACCGGCTGGCGCAGCCCGCGCAGCCGCCGCGTGACGTCCTGGAGCCGGTCCAGCCGCGCCCGGGAGTCACCCGCGGGGGTGGGCTCCTTGAGGTCGTGGCCGGCGCAGAAGGCCCGGCCGTTCCCCGACAGCACGACGACACGGGCGTCGCTGCGCGCGGCCGCGTCGAGGGCGGCGAGGAAGTCGTCGACCAGGACGGCGGCGACCGCGTTCAGCCGCTCGGGGCGGTTCAGCCGGATCTGCGCGATGCCGTTCTCGACGGCGAACTCCACGGTGGGCATGAGGGCGATGCTAGACGTTCGATCGATCGATCGATAGCCTCTGGATTTATGCGGGTCGACACGATCTACGAGAACGCCACGGTGTGGACGGGCAACGGCGTCACCAGCGCACTCGCCGTCCTGCACGGCCGGGTGGTCGCGCTCGGGGACGACGCCCTCTCGCTGTCGGCGCGCGCCCGCGTCGACCTCGCCGGCGGGTTCGTCGTGCCCGGCTTCCACGACGCGCACAACCACATGGCGTGGTTCGGGATGGGCCTCGACGACGTCGCACTGGGCGGCTGCCGCAGCGTCGAGGAGGTCTACGACGCCGTCGCCGCGCGAGCCGCGACGCTGCCGCCCGGGAGCTGGGTGGTCGGGAGCGGGTACGACCAGAACAAGCTCGCCGGCGGGCACCCCGACCGGCACGGCCTCGACCGCGCGGCGCCGGGGATGCTCGTGCGGCTCAAGCACACGTCCGGGCACATGACCGTGGTCAACTCGGCCGTGCTCGACCAGCTCGACCTGGCGAACGTGCCGGTCGGCGGCGACGTCGTGCCGGACGCCGGCGGCTCGCCGACCGGATTGCTGCGCGAGCAGGCCCAGCTGCTGCTGCGGCCCCTCACGTACCCGACGCCGGTTTCGCGCGTGGTCCGCGGGCTCGAGCGGGCGTCCGAGCGCTACCTCTCGGAGGGCATCACCAGCGTCCAGGAGGCCGGGATCGGCGGCGGCCTGGTCGGCGAGACGCCCGCCGAACTGGCCGCCTACCAGGAGGCGCGCGACCGCGGCGTGCTGCGCGTGCGCAGCACGGTGATGGTCGCCGCGAGCGTGCTGCACGACCTGCCCGACGCCGCCGGCTTCGGCCTCGACCTCGGCCTGCGCACCGGCCTCGGCGACGAGTGGCTGCGGGTCGGCCCGATGAAGTTGTTCGCCGACGGCTCCCTGGTCGGACGCACCTGCGCGATGCACGACCCCTTCGACGGAGAGCCGGACAACCGCGGCTACTTCCAGGTGCCCGAAGACGAGCTGGCCCGCACGATCCGCCGCGCGCACGAGGCGGGCTGGCAGATCGCGACGCACGCGATCGGCGACCGCGCGATCACCGTCGTCCTCGACGCCTACGAAGCCGCGTTGGCCGCTTCGCCGCGCACGGATCACCGGCACCGCATCGAGCACTGCGCGGTGCTCCAGCCCGCGGAGCTGACCAGGCTCGTCTCGCTCGGCATCATCCCGTCGCCGCAGGGCCGGTTCGTCAACGAGCTCGGCGACGGCATGCGCGCCGCGCTCGGCGAGTCACGCGTGCCCTGGTGCTACCGGCTGCGCAGCGTCCTCGACGCGGGCTGCGTGCTTCCCGCGTCCTCGGACCGGCCCGTCGTGAACGGCGCGCCCCTGCTCGCCCTGGCCGACATGGTGCGCCGGCGCACGGCCTCCGGCGCGCCCTTCGCGCCCGAAGAGGCGCTGACGCCGGAGCAGGCGTTGCGCGCGTACACGTACGGATCGGCGTACGCGACCTTCGCCGAGCGTGACCTGGGCACGCTCGAACCCGGGAAGCTCGCCGACTTCGCCGTGCTGTCCGGTTCGCCCCTGGACGAGTCCGCTTTGGACGCGCTCAGCGTGCAAGGCACCGCCGTCGGCGGCGAACTGCGTTATCAAGCGTGATGACTCACTTCCTTCCCACGAACTCGAGTGCTTCCTCGGCCAGCTCGGCCCAGGGGCGGGGCGACCCCGTGTCCAGCGCCAGCCATTCCTTCATCGGCGTGCCCTTGTTGGCGTCGAAGCGCACGCCGTGCCCGCCCTCCACGAGCTCGTCCACTCGCGCGCGAGGCAGCTTGAGCACCAGCCGACCGCGGACGAACATCGCGAAGATCCGGCCGTGCGCACGCAGCGCCGAGCGCCCGAACCCGCCGGTCGTGCCGGGTGGCGTGATGCCCGGACGTCCGGTGAACTCGTCGACCAGGTCCTCGAACTTCTCCTCTGGTGACATCGACCACCTCCGATCCCGACAGTAACGACCACCACCGACAAAAAAGGGAGGCGAGATGCCCGTCCGCGACGCCGTCTTCGAAGACATCGAAGAGATCTGCGCGCTCATCGAGGAGCACGCCGTCTACGAAGACAACCACGACCTGAAGCTGGACCGCGCCGAGATGAGCGGGCACCTGTTCGGGCCGGGCCCGAAGGCGTGGGTGCTCATCGCGACCCCGCCCGGCGAGCCGGGGACGGTGGCCGGCTTCGCCTTCTGCAGCTGGAACTTCTCCACCTGGGAAGCCCGGCCGGGGATCTGGCTGGACGACCTGTTCGTCCGGCCCGCGTACCGCCGCCACGGCCTCGGCGGCGAGCTGCTGGACGAGCTGCGCACCCGCACGACCGGCCGCGTGGAGTGGGACATGCAGGAGGGCAACGAAAAAGGCGAGGCGTTCTACGCCCAGCTCGGCGCCGAACCGGTTCCGGGCTGGATCCGCTACCGCTGGCGGCCGTGAACTTTCACGAGAAAGTACCCGGCCCCGTATCGTATGCGGTATGGGAGACGGTTCGGTCCGGAGGTCCTCGTCGGTCGAGGACTACGTCCGGGTGATCTACGGCCTGGTCGAGCGGGGTGAAGCGGTCACCAACGCGTCGCTCGCCGGCCGGCTGGAGGTCAGCCCGTCCTCGGCGTCGGGGATGGTCACGAAGCTGTCCCAGCTGGGCCTGGTCACCCACGTGCCGTACCGCGGCATCGAGCTCACGGCCGACGGCAGGCTCCTGGCGCGGTCGGTGCTCCGGCGCCACCGGCTGATCGAGACGTACCTGGTGTCGGAGCTCGGCTACACGTGGGACGAGGTCCACGCGGAGGCGGACGCGCTGGAGCACGCGGTGTCCGACAGGCTGGTCGAGCGCATCGCGGCGAAGCTCGGCAACCCGGTCCGCGACCCCCACGGCGACCCGATCCCGGCCCCGGACGGCAGCGTGGAGGAGCTGCCGGTCCGCATCCTGGACGACCTCCCGCCGGGCGCGGTGGGCGAGATCGTCCGGGTCTGGGACACGGACCCGGAGCTGCTCAGGTACCTGACGGAACACGCGATCAACCTGGGTGAGCGCATCGAGGTCGTGGAGCGGCAGCCGTTCGGGGGGCCGATGGTGGTCAAGGTGGGGTCGCCGCCGGATGCCGCCACGCACGCCATCGGCAAGGAGATCGCGCAGGCCCTGTCGGTCACCCTGCGCTGAGGGACGTACGCGCGGGTGACGTCGTGAAGCGGATGTGGTGACCAGCCCCCGCCCGCGACGATGGCCCGCATGAAACCCTTCCGCTTCGGCGTCGTCGCCGGTTACTCGCCCAACCTCACCTCGTGGACCGCCCAGGCCGAGCGGGTCGAGAAGCTCGGGTTCGACACCTTGCTCGCCACCGATCCCGTCGGGACCGCCGATCCGTTCGTGCTGCTCGGGGCCGCCGCCGCGGTCACCCTCGACCTCACCATCGGCACCTTCGTGCTCGCCGACCCCTTCCGCGACGCCAGGGCGCTCGGCTGGCAGGCGCAGACCCTCCACCGGCAGACCCGCGGCCGGTTCGAGCTCGGGCTGGGCGTCGGACGGCCCGGTGCCGAAGGGCACGCCGCGACGCTGGGGCGGGAATTCCCCTCACCGGGTGAGCGCATCACACGGATGGCCGCCACGATCGCGCACCTCAAGCGGGACGCCGACCGGCCGCGGCTGATGCTGGCCGGCGGGGGGCCGAAAATGCTGGCGCTCGCCGCGCAAGAAGCCGACACCGTCACGTTCACCTGGGCGCCGACGACGACCGAAGCCGAAGCGACGTCCATTGTGGATCGATTCCGCGTTCTCGCCGGGCCGCGGCTGCCGGAGATCGAGCTCGGCCTGAACCTGATGGCGATCGGGACGGAACCGTCGCCCGCGATCGCGCGGTGGGCCGGGGAGGACGTGCCCGAGCTCGCCGCCGGCGGTGCGGTGACCGTCCTTCCCGAGGATCCCGGCGAGGCCACGGAAAAGCTTCTCGGCTGGCGGGAGCGGTGGGGGATTTCCTACGTCACGATCAACTCCGGCTACGCGGAACCGTTCGCCGCGATCGCCGACGAGACGCGCAAGGCAGGTGGGTGAGGACCCTTCCGATCTTGCGAACCGGGGCCTACGCTCCAATCTTCTTAATCGGGAGTGCTTCGGAGCGTTGTGATGACCGGTCAGCGAACACGCACCATCGACCGGGGGGAACAGGCGGAGCTGAGCCGGCTGCTGGCAGCCGGACCGTTCGACGTGGCCCTGCGGGCGGCGATCCGGGCCCGCGGCCTCGGCCTCGAGCGGATCCGCTATCGCTTGCGTGGCAGGGGAACCACGGTCAGCCTGGCCACCCTCAGCCACTGGCAATCGGGACGGTGCCGGCCGGAGCGGCCGGAATCGTTGGAGGCCCTGCGGAATCTCGAGGACATCCTGAACGTGCCGGCCGGCTCGCTCAGCAAGCTCCTCGGCCCGCCGCGGAGCAGGACGAGGTTCCACGCGCTCACTTGAGCAGCGTCGAAGGCGGTTAGGCTCGTGCCGTGCGAGCTGTGGTCATGGAGGAGTTCTGCGTCCCGCCCGTGGTGCGGGACGTGCCGGAGCCGGTGGCCGCGCCGGGTGGTGCGGTGATCGAGGTCGACGCCACCGGCGTCTGCCGCAGCGACTGGCACACCTGGCAGGGGCACGACACCGCCGTCACGCTGCCGCACGTCGCCGGGCACGAGCTCGCCGGCCGGGTCGTCGCGCTCGGCGAAGGCGTCCGCGGCTGGGAGCTCGGCGCGCGCGTCACCGTGCCGTTCGTCTGCGCCTGCGGCACGTGCGCCCAGTGCGCCCGCGGTGACCAGCAGATCTGCGACCGCGAGTTCCAGCCCGGCGCCACGCACTGGGGGTCGTTCGCCGAGCGCGTGGCCATCGAGCACGCCGAGACGAACCTGGTCGCGCTGCCGGACTCGCTCGGCGCCGCCGAGGCCGCGGCCCTCGGCTGCCGGTTCGGCACGGCGTTCCGCGCGGTGCTGCGGCAGGGGCGCGTCACCGCGGGCCAGTGGGTCTCGGTGTACGGCTGCGGCGGTGTCGGGATCTCCGCGGTGCTGCTGGCCGTCGCGGCGGGCGCCAAGGTCGTCGCCATCGACGTCTCGGCGGCCGCCCTCCAGCTGGCCGCGAAGTCGGGTGCCGCCGTCACGGTCGATTCCTCGGCCTTCGACGGCCCGGAAGCCGTCGCCGCGCACGTCCGCGAGCTGACCGGCGGTGGTACGCACGTCTCCCTCGACTGCCTCGGCTCGCCGTCGACCTGCGCGGCGTCGGTCGGCAGCCTGCGCAAGCGCGGCCGGCACGTCCAGGCCGGGCTGATGCCGCCCGCGCAGGGCGTCGCCCCGATCCCGATGCACCGGGTCATCGGCGGCGAGCTGGAGCTCGTCGGCATCCACGGGCTCCAGGCCCACGAGTACCCGGAGCTGCTGCGCGTCGTCGAGACGGCGGGCATCGACCTCGCCGCGCTGATCGGCCGGCGCATCGGGCTCGACGACGTCCCGGCCGCGCTGGCGGCGATGAACGACCCCGTGCCGGCGCACGCGGGCGTCACCGTCGTGACGTTCCGTGCCTGATCGGCGGCACCGCGGTCAAGAGACCCGTTCGTAGCTGATCCACGCTGGCATGTGACATTCAGGTGTGGGAATGTCTACTTCACGGTGGCCCAAAGCGAGGGGACGCGGCCGCAGGACCGTCCCGCTGCTCCATTGGGACGGCTCCTGCGGCTGTTCGTTGCCGCGGGGGTCACGTTCCGCGGTCACCGCGTGGTGCCTTCGACGAGCACCGACCGTGTGCGGCGGGAGTCTCCGGCACAATCGAGGTGATGGACGCCCTCCTGCCGCGCCCGCGCGCCGAGATCGCGCCCGGCGCCGTGCACCTGCCCGACTGGCTCGGCTTCGACGAGCAGCGCGAACTCGTCGCGGCCTGCCGCGGCTGGTCCGGTTACCGCCACACCCGGCTGCCCAACGGCGGCGTGATGTCGGTGAAGTCGGTCTGCCTCGGCTGGCACTGGTACCCGTACGGCTACTCGCGCACGACCGGCGAGGGAACGCCGGTGCTGCCGTTCCCGGACTGGCTCGGCGATCTCGGCCGCCGCGCGGTGGCGGCCGCGTACGGCGAGCCGGCCGAGGCGTACGCGCCGGACATCGCACTGGTCAACTTCTACGACGCCACCGCGAAAATGGGGCTGCACCAGGACAAGGACGAGCGCAGCCTCGAGCCGGTGGTGTCGGTCAGCCTCGGTGACGCCTGTGTGTTCCGCTTCGGCAACACCGAGACCCGCGGCCGGCCGTACACCGACGTCGAGCTGCGTTCGGGTGACGTGTTCGTGTTCGGCGGCCCGTCCCGGCTGGCCTACCACGGCGTGCCGAAGACGCTGCCGGGCACGGCGGACCCGGCGCTGGGCCTGGCCGGGCGGCTGAACATCACGCTCCGGGTGTCCGGGCTCTAGTCCTCAGTGGACTCATCCTCGTCCGGCACCACGATGAACCGGACGGCCACCGACCGCGAGCCTTCGGGGTGCTGCCCCGGCTCGGTGGCGTACTTCCACACCAGGTTCTGGTACTCCTCGACGAAGGACGTCATCTGGTCCTTCGTCAGGTGCAACCCGGCGCGGTAGATCTGGTTCCAGCCCTTGGCGCTGTCGTAGCCCGCGTAAGCCCGGGCGACCAGGCCCAGGTCGTGACTCATCTTCAGCGCGCCGAGCTTGAGCATCGCTTCGCGCTCGTCCGGCGCGAGGTCGAGGCCGGGCGGGGTGTAGATGTCCTTCGACCGCGACTTCCACCAGCGCTCGCGGCCGTCCCCGCGGTCCTCGAGCTCCTCGATCAGCTCCAGGTCGGCGAGCTTGCGGAGGTGGTAGCTGGTCGTCCCGGTGCTCTCGCCCAGGGCCTTCGCGACGCTCGTCGAGTTCGCCTCGCCGTGTTTGCCCAGGTAGCTGAGGATGTCCCGGCGCACGGGGTTGGCCAGCGCCTTGTAGAAGGCCTTGAGGTCCGCGCCGGTCAGGACGCGCTTTTCGGGACGGTCGACCATGCCGGAAGCCTACTACAGAGGTTGTTTGCAAAGAACCTCTGCAATCGCTACCTTGGGTCGGGAGAGAACTCGGGGGTTCGCATGAAGAAGCTCTTCTGGGCGGCCGGGCTGTGCCTGCTGCCGTGGATCGCGGTGCTGGGGACGACGTTGCCGGAGGTCGTGCAGGCACAGCACTGGCGGCTGGCCTGGACGGGCTTCGACACGGCGGAGGCGGCCGGCCTGCTGCTCACGGCCTGGTTGCTGAGCCGCGGCGACGCGCGGACGCCGCTGGTCGCGACGGCCACGGCGACGCTGCTGCTGGCCGACGCCTGGTTCGACGTCGTGACGGCCGGCGACGACGTCGTGTTTTCGCTGCTCATGGCCGGTCTGGAGGTGCCGCTGGTGCTGGCGTGCCTGTCGGTCGCCGTGCCGCGGCCGGTGCCGGCGCATGTCTGAGCTGGACCCGCGGCTGCGCGACGAGATCGACGACCAGGTCGCCGAGGCCGTGGACGCCTACCTCGCCGAGCGGCGGCCGCGCCGGCGGTGGCGCGCGTGGCCCGTGGTGGTGACGGTGGCACTGGGGGTCGTCACCACCTGGCTGGCCCCGGGCGCGGCCTGGGCGGCGTGGCTCGCGATCGGGGTCACGAACGCCGCCTGGCTGGTGGTCGGGGGGGGTGGGTGGGGGGTTGTACCCCCCTAGGCACCACAACCGCGGGGGGGACTTCGGTAG
>NZ_JBFAZA010000015.1:14648-230318 GCF_040681595.1 Amycolatopsis sp. NPDC051716
GCGGGGCCGGGCGGGGGGGGCTGCCCTCCGGGGGGTTCCACGCCCCCGCGGTGGGTGGTGCGACCGAGTGTGCCTGGTACTTACACCCCACACACACCCCCCCCGACGCGGGAGGAAAGTCCTGAGCCGCGCGGAAGCGCACGGTCTGGCCCGGCCGCAGCTGAGCCGCCAGATCCAGGTCCGCCTCCTCGACGACCGCGATCACCGGGTACCCGCCCGTCGTCGGGTGGTCGGCGTGGAACAGGATCGGCCGGCCCGACGGCGGCACCTGCAGCGATCCCGGCACGCACGCCTCCGACGGCAGCTCGTCGTGGCGTGCCCTGGCCAGTGCCGGCCCGGTCAGGCGGATGCCGACGCGGTCCGAATCCGGCGAGACCGCGTACACAGTGGACAAGAGTTCGTCCGGCGCGGTGAACCAGTCGCGACGCGGACCCGGTGTCACGCGCAGCACCGGTTCGGCCGGTAGCGCCGCCCGGGGCGCGAGATCCACCACCGGGAACGCCCGCGGAGGCGGGCCGATCGGCAGCAGCATCCCGGCCGCCACCGGCGGCGGGCCCAGCTTCCCGAGCGTGTCCGTCGCCCGGGAACCCAGCACCGGCGGTACGTCGATCCCGCCGCGCACCGCGATGTAACACCGCAACCCCGACACCGCCGTGCCCAGCGCCAGTTCTTCGCCGGGCCACAACGTGATCGGCCCGTTCGGCCCGCCCTTCGAGAGCGGGCAGGAAGCGCCGGTGACCGCCAGCGTCGTCACGCCGGTGGCGCGCAGCACCAGCCCGCCGAGCGTCACCTCCAGCGCCGCCGCGCCGGCCGGGTTCCCGACGAGCCGGTTGGCCAGCCGGAACGACTCGCGGTCGGCCGCGCCGGAGCGGCCGACGCCGAGCGCCGCGTGGCCCGGGCGGCCGAGGTCCTGCACCGTCGTCGCGAACCCGGGCCGGACGACTTCGAGCTTCACGACGGCACCGCCGTGAACCGGACCCGGGTGCCCGGCGGCAGCAGGTTCGGCGGGTCGCGCTCGACGTCCCACACCGGTACCTCCGTCCGGCCCAGCAACCGCCAGCCGCCCGGGGACGCGCTCGGGTAGACCGCGCTGTACTCGCCGGCGATCGCCACCGAGCCCGCCGGGATGCGGGTGCGCGGCGACGACCGCCGGGGCACGTGCAGCGCGGGGTCCGACCCGGTCAGGTAGGCGAAGCCCGGCGCGAAGCCGCAGAACGCCGAAACGTAGGTCCCCGCGGTGTGCCGGGAAACCAGCGAAGCCACGCTCAACCCCGTCTCCGCGGCCACGCCGGCCAGGTCTTCGCCGTCGTACACCACCGGGATCACCACTTCGCCCGCGTCGGCCGCCACCCTGTCCACAGGGGACACTTGACGCAGCAGCGCACCCAGCCGTTCCGCGTTCGTCGCCGACGGGTCGAAGCGGACCAGCAGCGTCCGGGCCGCCGGGACGAGCTCAACGACCCCGTCCGGCGGCGACTGCGTCAACGCCGCTTGGAAGCCCAGCACGTCGTCCAGTTCCACCAAAACCGCGCGCCGCCCGCACGGCAGCAGCCGGACGGTCATCCGGTGAACGCGGTGAGGGGGACGTCCGCGGCGGTCAGGCCGTCGCGGATCCGGCGGGCCAGCTCGACCGCGCCCGGCGTGTCGCCGTGCACGCACAGGGAATCCGGGCGCAGGTCGAGCTTGCCGCCGTCGGCCGTCACGACACCGCCGCCGGTGGCCATCGCCACCGCCCGGTCGGCCACGGCTCCGGCGTCGTGCAGGACGGCGCCCGGCCGCTTGCGCGACACGAGCCGGCCTTCCGCGGTGTACGCCCGGTCCGCGAACGCCTCCGCGTACGCGACGACGCCGGCTTTCTCCGCCTCCCGCTGCATTTCCGAGTCCGGCAGGCAGAGCAGCGCCAGCGCGGGGTCGTACCGGCGCAGGCCTTCGACGATCGCCGCCGCCTGCTCGGCGTCGCCCGCCGCGGTGTTGTACAACGCGCCGTGCGGCTTCACGTACGTCACGCGGCTGCCCGCCGCGCGGGCGAACGCGTCGAGCGCGCCGACCTGGTAGAGCACTTCGTCCGCCAGGTCGTCCGGCGCGATGTCGAGGGCGCGCCTGCCGAAGCCGGCCAGGTCGCGGTAACCGACGTGCGCGCCGATCGCGACGCCGCGCCCGGCCGCCAGTTCGCACACCCGCCGCATCACCGACGGGTCGCCGGCGTGGAAGCCGCAGGCGACGTTCGCGCTGGTCACGATGTCGAGCATGGCTTCGTCGTCGCCCATCTTCCAGGCGCCGAAGCCCTCGCCGAGATCGCTGTTCAGATCCATTTCAGCCCACCCGGTATTCGCTGTCGTACCGATCGGTGATGAACATGTACCCCGGCGCGTGGGTGATCGCAAAGGGGGGCCGCGACGCCATCAGCGCCGCCTGCGGGGTGACCCCGCAGGCCCAGAACACCGGGACGTCACCCGGTTCGGCGTCCACCGGGTCGCCGAAGTCCGGCCGGGCGAGGTCGTCGATGCCCAGCGCCCGCGGGTCGCCGATGTGCACCGGGGCGCCGTGCACCGCGGGCATCGCGCGGGTGATCCGGATGGCGTCGTCGACGAGGTCCTCCGGGATCTGGCGCATCGACACCACCATCGGCCCGAACAGCCGCCCGGCGGGCTCGCACGGCCGGTTCGTCACGTACATGGCGACGTTGCGGCCCTGGTCGACGTGCCGCAGCGGGACGCCCTCGGCGGCCAGCGCCGTTTCGAACGTGAAGCTGCAGCCGATCGAGAAGGCGACCATGTCGCTGCGCCACAGGCCGGTCGCGTCCGACACCTCGCCGGCGAGGACGCCGTTCTGCCAGATCCGGTAGCGCGGCAGGTCGGTGCGCAGGTCCGCGTCCTCGGCGAGCCGGGTGGCCGGGTCGCCGGGGTCGGTGACGTCGAGCAGCGGGCACGCCTGCGGGTTGCGGGTGCAGAACAGCAGGACGTCGTAGGCCCAGTCCTCGGGCACGGCGATCAGGTTGGTCTGGGTGAAGCCGCTGGCCCAGCCCGTCGTGGGGTGGGCGGTACCGCGGCGGAACGCTTCGCGCGCTTGCGCGGGGGTGAACGTCGCGGGTTCGTCGAAGGTCGTCATGATTCCCCCTCAATCAACGAGTTCGATGCCCCGGGTTTCCGGGAGGCCGAGCAGGGCCAGCACGGCGATGCCGTAGCCCAGCGCGCCGAAGACGATCGCGCCGCCCGCGCCCATGAAACCGACCACAGTCGGGAAGATCGCCCCGACCGCGCGGCCGAAGTTGTACGTGAAGCCCTGCCCGGTGCCGCGCAGCGCGGTCGGGTACAGCTCGGCGAGGAACGCGCCGAACCCGCTGAAGATCGCGGACATCGAGAAGCCGAGCGGGAAGCCGAGCACCAGCACGAGCCCGTTGGCCCCCTTGGGGATCTGCGTGTACGCGACGATCAGCGCGGCCGAGAGCAGCGCGAACGTCAGGAAGGTCTTCTTGCGCCCCATCAGGTCGGTCAGGTAGCCGCCGCAGATGTACCCGGCGAAGGCGCCGGTGATGAGGAAGGCGAGGTAGCCGCCGGTGCCGATCACGGTCAGCTCGCGCGTCTTCTTCAGGTAGGACGGCAGCCACGTCGAGATCGTGTAGTACCCGCCCTGGACGCCGGTGGCCAGCAGCGCGGCGAAGAACGTCGTGCGCAGGAGATCGCCCTTGAAGATCCGGACGAGGGTGCCCTTCGGGCGTTCGGTCTTCAGGCGCTCTTCGGCGCGCGGCGCGTCCTTGACGCTCTTGCGGACCCACAGCACGAGCAGCGCCGGGATGACGCCGGTCCAGAACATGATCCGCCAGGCCACGTCGTCGCTCGCCACGCTGAACACCACGGTGTAGACGACCACCGACAGGCCCCAGCCGACCGCCCACGCGCTCTGGACGAACGCCACGGTCCGGCCGCGGTACTTCGCCTGCGAATACTCGGCGACCAGTGCCGCGCCGGCCGCCCACTCGCCGCCGAAGCCCAGGCCCTGCAGCGCGCGGAAGATCAGCAGGGTCTCGAAGTTGGGCGCGAACCCGCAGAGCACGGTGAAGATCGTGTACATCGCGATGGTGATCTGCAGCGTCCGGACGCGGCCGATCCGGTCGGCCAGCATGCCGGCCCCGACCCCGCCGACGGCCGACACGACCAGCGTCGTCGTGCCGAGCAGGCCGGCTTCACCGCTCGAGATGCCGAAGTACGCGGTGATCGCGGCCAGGCCGAGCGGCAGGGTCTGGTAGTCGAACGAGTCCAGGCCGTACCCGCCGAACGCGCCCACGAAGGCGCGGCGGCCACGTTTTCCCAGCGTGCGGAACCAGTCGAACGGCCGGGCCTCGGTAGCGGTAGTGGCAGTCATGGGGCACCTCCTGGCCAGTGTCTCTCATCGTGGCGTACCTCACACGGTAGGGATTGTTGAACAATTCCACAAGAGGCTAGTTGGATCGTCCTCTGAGTGCCGAGTACGCTCGGTGCCGTGGTCATCGAAGACGGCGTCGTCCCGGGCCTGGAGGCCGACCGCGGCCTGGTCACGCGCAAGAGCACGGCCGAGCGGGTCGCCGGGGTCCTCCGCAAGCGCATCGCGGAAGGGTTCTTCCTGCCCGGCGGCCGGCTGTCGGAGCAGGACATCGGCAACGCGCTCGGCGTCTCCCGCAACACCCTCCGCGAGGCGTTCCGGCTGCTCACACACGAACGGCTGCTCGCCCACGAGCTCAACCGCGGGGTCTTCGTCCGCATCCCGAGCGTCGAGGACGTCGTCGACATCTACCGGGTCCGCAAGATCATCGAATGCGCCGCGGTCCGCGGGGTGCGGGCCAAGCCGGCGTCCTTCGCGCGGATCAAGGAGAAGGTCGACATCGGGGACGAGGCCGCCCGCACCGGCAACTGGAAGGACCTCGGCACCGCGAACGTCTGGTTCCACCAGGAGCTCGCCGCGCTGTCCGGCAGCGAGCGGGTGAACGAGCTGGTCGGCAGGCTGACCGCCGAGCTGCGGCTGGTGTTCCACATCATGGCCGAGCCGCGCCGCTTCCACGAGCGCTACCTGCCGCGCAACCACGAAATCCTGGACCGCATCGAGGCCGGCGACGGCCCGGGCGCCGAGCAGCTGCTGCTGAAGTACCTCGACGACGCCGAGGAACAGCTGGTGGACGCGTACGCCGACCGCGCCGAGGCGGCCCGCGCGGCCAGCGCGGCGGAGTAGCCGGAGCGCCCCCATTCGGCCCTCGGTGCGGTGGGGCGTTCGGGCAGGATTGGCGGCCGGACGGTCCGAGCACGCGCCGCGCGCGGCACGCGGTCGATAACCTCGGGGCGGTTCCGCCGCCGGAGACCCCCAGCGGCCGGCGGGACCCCACGCTGCCGGGTCGCCGCTTCCCCAGGGCCGCGGCCCGGCAGCCCAACGCCGTGAAGGCCACCTCGCGATGGCCTTCACGGACTTGTCGAGCGGCCGGGGTCAGCCGGCGTAGCGGGCGAAGATCCTCGTGAAGTCCCACGCCTGCTGGGAAACCCCGGAACAGGTGTCGTTGTTCGGGTACCCGCCGGGGCACGGGCGGTCGCGGTTCGCCGACCAGAACGTCAACCGGGCCAGGTGGTGCGCGTTCGCGTAGCCCAGGATGGTGGTGAAGTCGTTGAGCGTGACCGTCTCGCTGTTGTCGGTGATGCCGTTCATCGACGAGATGCCCATGTGCCGGTAGGCCGTGTCGTCGTCATAGCCGTACGCGCTCTTGACCACGTTCTTTAGGCCCTCGGCCGCCCGCTGCGTCAACGTGCCCATGTTCTGGCCCGCGCCGCCGAAGTCGAACGGCATGATGACCCAGCCGTCGACCGTGAGGCCCGCCTGCGCCGCCCGGTTGACCAGGCTGCTGTCCGGGCCGGACTGGTCCGTGCCGAAGGTGACGTACAGCTTGATGCCCGGGTTGTTCGCCCGGACCGTCTTCAGCGCGTCGACCGTGCGCTGCTGCACCGTCGGGTTGCTGTAGGCGTCGGCCTCGATGTCGATGTCGATCGCCTTGAGGCCGTAGGCGTTGATCACCTTCTGGTAGCCCGCCGCCAGCTCGCCCGCGCTGCCGCAGGACGACTCCAGCTTGTTGCCGGAGTAGCCGCCGAACGACGGGATGACGTCGCCGCCGCCCGCGCGGATGGTGTTGATCGTGTTCTGGTCGACGCCGCCGGTCAGCGCGCGCCCGCCGTCCCACTGCGGGTTGCAGTAGCCGTTGGACAGGACGAACGCCAGTGTGAACCACTTGACGCCGGTGGCGCTCATGATCGTCGCCGGGTTCGGCGGGTCGCCCCAGCCGTTGTAGAGGTAGGGCGCGACGGCCATCGCCCCCGGCCCCGGCGGCGGGGTGGTGCCGCCGCTGGGCAGCGTCCACTGCTGGTTGGCCGTGCTCGCGCACGTCCAGATCTGCAGCCGGGTCCCGTTGGCGCTGGAGTTGCCGGTGGCGTCGAGGCACTTCCCGGACCCGGTGTTGACCAGGTTCTTCGCCGCGTTGGCCGACCACTTCTGGGCGGTGCTCCCGTTGCAGTCCCAGAGCTGGATCGTCGTGCCGTTCGCCGTGCCCGCGCTCGTGACGTCGAGGCACTTGCCCAGCGCCTGCAGGGAACCGTCGCTGCCGACCGTCCACTGTTGAGCGTTGGTGCCGTTGCAGTCGTAGAGCTGGACGGCGGTGCCGTTGGCGTTGCTCGCGCCGGCGACGTCGGCGCACTTGCCGCCGAGGCCGGTGATCGGGCCGGTCGCCGCCTGCGCGGCGCCGGGGAGGAGGACCATCGCGGAGGCGGCCAGCAGGCCACCCACCGCGGTCAGGGCTTTGAGCTTCATGCGGGCACGTTCCACTTCTGGTTGGCGGCGCCGGTGCAGGTCCAGATCTGCAGCCGGGTGCCGTTGGCGCTGGAGTTGCCGGTGGCGTCGACGCACTTGTTCGAAGCCGCGCCGACGAGATCGCGGGCCGCGGTGGCGGCCCACCGCTGGTTGGCCGTGCCGCCGCAGTCCCAGAGCTGGAGCTGAGCTCCGTCCGTTGTGGACTGTCCGGTGACGTCGAGGCACTTGCCGAGCGCCTTCAGGGTTCCGTCGGTGCCGACGGTCCACTGCTGGGCGCCGGAGCCGTTGCAGTCGTAGAGCTGGACCGCGGTACCGTTGGTGCTGCTCGCGCCGGCGACGTCGATGCACTTGCCGCCGAGACCGGTGATCGGGCCGGTCTTGCCGGTGCCGCCGCCGGTGCCCTGGGTGCCGCTCCAGGTGAACGTGGCCGACGTGCGGCCGGGCAGGGTGTAGGTGAACGAAGAGCCGCCCCAGTTCACCCGCACGCTCTGGTTGCCCGTGCCGGAGTTGTACGCGATGAGCGCCTTGGAGCCGTCCGGGTTCTTCCAGGCGACGTTGCGCACGGCCGAGCTGTCGTTCGAGTCGATCCGGTAGGCACCCGGCTTCACGAACTTCGTCAGGTGACCCATCGTGTAGTACTCGACGGTGTAGTCGACCTGCCCGCTGCGCGAGTCTCCGTTGTGGACGGTGATCAGGCCGGTGCACTTGTCGCAGCCGCCGTTGTGCGGGCCCATGTTCTGGTCGACGCCGAGGCTCCACTTGACGAAGCTCTTCGACCAGTTCCGGGTGTAGTCAACGATGTTGTTCATGTCCTCGGCCTGCTGGTTCGTGATCCAGGTGCCGCCGGAGTGCTCGGTCGAGTAGGCGTTGACGTTCGGGTACTGGTTGTGCGTCGTCGTCTGTTGGGCGATGTCACCGCCGTAGCCGTGCCAGGCCACGCCCCCGAAGTTCGGGTGGTTCCGGATCGCCGCGTCGTCCAGGGTCGGTGCGCCGTAGGACGCGTAGGTGTCCCAGTTCCAGTCGAGCGCGAGGACCTTGGTGGACAGACCGGCGCCCTGCAGGGCGGGCAGCAGGTTGTTCTTCGCGAAGTACGCCAGGCCGGCGCCGTTCCAGTTGGTCGACGGGTAGCTCGAGCAACAGGTCGGCTCGTTCTGCATCGAGACGTAGTCGATCGGCACGCCCGCGTCCCGGTAGGCCTGGAGGTACTTGACGAAGTACTGGGCGTAGGCCGGGTAGTACTGCGATTCGACCCAGCCGAGCAGGTAGCTGTCGTTGTCCTTCATCCACGGCGGCGCGCTCCACGGCGACGCCATGATCTTGGCCTGCGGGTTGAGCTGCTTGGCCTGCTTGGTCAGCGGCAGCACGTCGGCCTGGTCGTGCGCGATGGAGAAGTGCGTCAGGTTCGGGTCGGTCTGGCCGGCCGGCACGTCGTCGAAGGTGTAGCTGTAGCGGGCCAGGTCGGACGCGCCGAGCGGGTTGCGGATGAAGCTCACCCCGATGCCGCTGTTCGGGTCGAACAGCTTGCGCATGGTGTCGTCGCGGGTGGCCTGGGACAGCGCCCCGCTGGAGTTCATCAGCCACGCCGCGGTGTCCGTGAAGGACGCTCCGCCGCCTTCGAACTGCTGGTAGGTAGTGTTTTCGTTGACGTTGATGGTGACGCCGCCGCTGCCGGTGCCGGCCGCGAAGGTGACCGGCGTCTGCTGCTGGAGACCGCGGGTGACCGTCCGGCCGCCGGCGTCGCTGGTCGTGGTGAGCCAGACGTTGACCGTTTCGCCCGCGGCCTGCGCGGGTCCGGCGAAGGTGGCCGCGGCGACCGCGGTCACCCCGATCAACGCCGTGAGAGAGCGTTTTCTCATGGCAGAGTCCACTTCTGGTTCGTGCCGGCCCCGCAGGTCCAGATCTGGAGCCGGGTCCCGTTGGCGCTGGAGTTGCCGGTGGCGTCGAGGCACTTGCCGGAGCCGGCGTTCACGAGGTTCTGTGAGCCGTTCGCCGACCACTTCTGGGCGTTGCTCCCGTTGCAGTCCCAAAGTTGCGTCGTCGTGCCGTTGGCCGTGCCCGCGCTCGTGACGTCGAGGCACTTGCCGAGGGCTTTCAGCGTTCCGTCGGTGCCCACTGTCCACTGTTGAGCGTTGGTGCCGTTGCAGTCGTAGAGCTGGACGGCGGTGCCGTTGGCGTTGTTCGCGCCGGCGACGTCGGCGCACTTGCCGCCGATGCCGGTGATCGGGCCGGCGGTGCCGGTGGGCGGCGTCGTCGTGCCGCCCGCGAACTGCGTCGCCACCTGTTCGCCGAGGCTGACGGCGTTGGCGTGGTTCTCGATCGGGTTGACGTGCGTGTTCGGGAACACGATGTAAGTCACCGGGCCTTCGGTGCCGCCGTTCTTCGGGTCGGGGTTGATGCCGAGGCTGACGGCGGTGGCGTAGGACGCCTCGCCGATGATGCTCGTCGGGCCGGTGTCGCCGACCACCGCGTAGCTGACCTGGTTGTTGTAGATCACCGCCACGACCGAACCGCCGTCGATGCCGTAGTTGCGGTAGTCCCAGGTGGACGTCGGCTGGGGCAGGACGATGTACGGCAGTTGCGCCGCGTTGAGCGGCTGGTCGGCCGAGGTGTGGAACGCGGTGTCCGGGTAGAAGCAGCAGTCGGTGTTTTCGTTGCACTGAGTGGTGCGGACGCCGTCGCAGTCGACGTCCATGTCGGCCTTGAAGAACACCGCGCCGTTCGCCTGGCAGACGGGCACGGTGGCCGCGCCGCCTTCGTCGTAGGAATACTTCCCGTTCGAGATCTGTTGGCAGGATTGGGTTTTGGCGAGCAGCTGGCTCGCGGAGGGGCTCGCTTCGACCGTGGCCTGTGCCGAGCCGGACATGAGGAAAGAAAGCGCTAACAGGGCACACCCCATTAGCGCGACGAGGATTCGCCGCACTTCGGTTCTCCTTGGGGAGTGGGGCCGGGAGCTACGCGCTCCCGGCCCCGGGGATCAGGGCGTGGTCCACTTCTGGTTCGCGCCGCCGCCGCAGGTCCAGATCTGCAGGCGGGTGCCGTTCGCGCTCGAATTGCCGGTGGCGTCGAGGCACTTGTTCGCGTTCGGGTTCACGATGTCTTTCGCGCCGGTCACGACCCATTGCTGGGCACCGGTTCCGTTGCAGTCGTAGAGCTGCACCGCTGTCCCGTCCGCGGTGCCGGCACCGGAGACGTCCATGCACTTGCCGAGGGCGCGGATCGTGCCGTCGGTGCCGACGGTCCAGTTCTGCGCGGCGTTGCCGTTGCAGTCGGTGATCTGGATCGGCGTGCTGTTGGCGGTGCTGGCGCCGGCGACGTCGACGCACTTGCCGCCGATGCCGGTGATCGTGCCGGTCCGGCCGCCGCCGCTGCTCGAGGTGTTGGTGACGTGCACGTAGTCGACGACCAGCTGCTGCGGGAACTGCGTGCTGCTGTTGGGATCGCCGGGCCAGTACCCGCCGACGGCGAGGTTGAGGATGATGAAGAAGTTGTGGTCGTACACCCAGCGGTTGCCGTTCAGGTCCGACGGCGTGCGCGTCTGGTAGAGGTTGCCGTCGACGTACCACTTGATCTGGTTGGGTGCCCAGTCGACCGCGTAGGTGTGGAAGTCGTCGGAGAAGTTCGGTCCGTTGTAGGCGGCGCCGATGCCGCCGGAGCCGGAGTAGCCGGGGCCGTGGATGGTGCCGTGCACGGTGTTCGGTTCGAACCCGACGTTTTCCATGATGTCGATTTCGCCGTCGGTGGGCCAGTTCCCGCCGCCGAGCATCCAGAACGCCGGCCACATGCCCTGCCCGCGCGGGAGTTTCATGCGCGTCTCGAAGTGGCCGTAGGCCTGGCTGAACTTGCCGGCGGTGTTCATCCGCGCGGACGTGTACTCGCAGCGGCCGTACCAGCAGTTGTAGTTGCCGGGGTTTTCCTTCTTGGCGGTGATGACGAGGTGGCCCTGGCCGTCGAGCTGGGCGTTGTTGGTGCCGGAGGTGTAGTACTGCCGCTCGTGGTTGTTGACGTTGTCGCCGGTTTCGAGCTGCCACTTCGACCCGTCGACCCCGGCACCGGCGGCGCCGTTGAAGTCATCGGTGAAGGTGGCCGCTGCTTCTGCCGGGGCCGTCGTGATGGCTTGCTGCCCGAGGACGAGCAGTGAACAGGCGGCGAGGAGTGCCGCCCAGCGCTTCTTCGTGGAGGTGGACATCGTTGTCGCCTCTCTCACCGTGGGGGACCGGCGGTCCGCGCGCAGCACGGAACGCGGGGAGGGGAGGTGGCCGTGCCTGCCGGGGCGGCGGCAGGTGTGACCGTGCGTGCCCGCGAGGCCGCGGGCGGAGGTTTTGGCCTGACTTTGTTGTGTCTGGCAACAAAGTATGCATGGTCCAGACAAGCCGGGCAACCGTCGGCCGGTCATTTTTTTTCAACCCGAATTAAGGGGGGGTTGGTGGTGGGGCGTCTGGGGTGGGGTTGCGGCTTTGGGCCTGGTGGGGCGGGGGTTGGAGGGCTGGTGGGTGGTTCCCGCTCAGTGGGGCATGGGGGGTGATCCGCTTTTGGCGGTGGCGGTGGCGGAGCGGTGGCGGTGTGGCAGAGCGGCGGCGGTGCGGCGGCGGTGGGGCGGAGCGGCGCGGCGGTGGCGGAGCGACGGTGGTGTGGCGGAGCGGCAGCGGTGCGGTGGCGTGGCGGCGGTGCGGTGGAGCGGCGGTGGTCCGGTGGTGCGGTGGTGTGGCGGTGGTGCGGTGGTATGGCGGCGGTGCGGTGGGGTGGCGGAGCTGCGGCGGTGCGGTGGTGAGGTTCGGGTTTGGTGGCCTCGGCTTGGCGGTTGGTTTCTTCCGGCACCCCGAAGCCGGCATTGTGACTACGGCCGGCAACACCGCGTCAAGGCGGGAAAGCGTGCCTTGACCCGGTGCTGCCGGCCGTGTTTTGGCTTCGGATCGGGGTGCGGGGAGGTCTGGGTTCTCGGCGGTTCCCGTTTGCTTGTTGGCTGCGCGTTGGGTGTCTGGTGGGGCGGCTTGCGCCGCGGGTGGGCGGGTTCGGTTTGCGGGTCTGGCGGCGGGGCTGGCCCGCGGCGGGCTGGGCGGGCGGAGGCCTCGCCCGGGTGCGGCCGTCGGGCCTCCGCGGATCAAGCCGCGTCGGAGTCGGGGGCTCCTGGCTTGGCCAGTCTTGATGTTGCCCCCTGCTCCAGGAGGTCCGCCACTGGGAGGGTTGCCGCTCCTGTTGCCACCGCGTCCAGGCCCAGGGAGCCCAGCTGGATCGATGTCTGGCTGAATGGGTGGCGTAGGGCGTGCTCGCCCGCCGCCTCTCGGATCTTCGGCAGGAGTTGCTCTCCCAGGGCCAGGCCGGCCCAGCCGCCGATCACGATGCGCTCCGGGTTGAACAGGTTGATCAAGTTGGCGATGCCCGCTCCGAGGTAGCCCGCCGTTTCGTCGAGCACCCGCGAAGCCGTCTTGGACCTCGAGGCCGCCGAAAGGAGGGCCGAAAACTGGGCCTGCTCGTCCTCGCCCGTGATGTCCTTGCCGCGCGCCCGGCGGTACCGGGCCAGCACCGCGCCCGCGCCGATGTACGCCTCCAGGCACCCTCGTGCGCCGCAGCGGCACTCCTGGCCGCCGTACGCGATCGTTGTGTGGCCCCATTCGCCCGCGCTGCTCGTCGAGCCGCGGTACGTCGTTCCGTCCGTCACCACCGCCGCGCCCACACCCGAGCCGATCAGCGCTATCACCGCGTGGCGGGCTCCGCGGCCCGCGCCGAACCACATCTCCGCCTGGCCCTGCGTCTTCGCGCCGTTGTCGACGAACAGCGGCAAGCCGACGCCCGCCTCCCGCAGCATCGCCTCGAACGGCACCGCGTCCCAGCCGACCGTCGGGGCGTGCACCAGCACCCGGGCGCCCTGCTCGACCGTCCCCGGCACGCCGATGCCGACCCCCAGGACGCCCGATTCGTCGATGCCCGCGCTCGCGAACACCTCCCGGAGCCCGGACGTCACCTGCTCGACCGCCGTCGCCGCGTCGGGGGCCTTCGGGAGCGGGTGCTCGACCGTCGCCAGGCGGTTCATCGCCAGGTCGAACAGCTCGACCTTGACGCCCGTTTCGCCGATGTCGACGCCCGCGACGTGCCCGTACGCCGGGTCCACGCGCAGCAGCACCCGGGGCCGGCCGCCGTCCGATTCGACCTGGCCGGCTTCGGTGATCAGGCGTTCTTCGCCCAGTTCGGCGGTCACGTTGCTCACCGTGGCGGCACTCAATCCGGTCAGCTGGCTGAGCTCGTGCCTCGACAGCGGGCCGTCGAAGTACAGTTTCGACAGCAGCAGGGATCGGTTGTGCCGCCGCAGATCGCGGACGGTGGTGCGCTTGCTCGCCATGGGCAACCCATCTGAACTTCTTACCGGCTCACTGACAGAATGCCCGATCACCGTAAGTTGTGGCTATGTATTAAGTGGTGAACTAAGTCCCGAACCCATGGTCGCGGTGCCGTCGTCTGGCAGAATCCTCCCGGTGACCCAGGTGGTGCGCCAGACGACCCGTGACCTCAGGCGGCACAACCGCGCGGCGCTGCTCTCCTCGCTCTACCTCCGCGGTCCCGTCAGCAGACTGGAACTGGTAGCTGAATCGGGACTATCGGCCGCCACCGTTACCAACGTCGTTTCCGAGCTCATCGCGGACGGCGTCGTGGCCGAGGCCGGATCGGTCGAATCGGACGGCGGGCGGCCGCGGACGCTGCTGGCCGTCCGGCCCGGGTTCGGGCAGGTCGTGGGCGTGGACGTCAGCGAGACGCACGTCGAAGTCGGCCTGTTCGACTGGGCGCTCGGCACCCTCGGCACGGTGCGCCACCCGCTGGTCGGCACCCGCCTCGACCCGGACGAAGTGGCCGGGCTGGTGCGCACGGGCATCGCCGAAGTGCTCGAGGGGGGCGATCCGGACGCGGTGTTCGGCGTCGGCATCGGCGTGCCGGGCGCGGTCCGCGACGGCGGGATCGTGCACGCGCCCACGTTGGGCTGGAGCGGGGTGAACTTCGCCGACCTGATCCACCCGCACATCCAGGCGCCCCTGCACCTGGACAACCGCGCCCGCACCCTCGGCCAGGCCGAGACGTGGCGCGGCGCCGGCCGGGGCGCCGAACGCGCCATCGTCGCCCTCCTCGGCGTGGGTGTCGGTGCCGCCGTCGCGACGGCCGGGCGCTCGCACCCCGGCATCACCACCAGCGAGTGGGGCCACACCGTCGTCAAGGCGGCCGGGGCGGCCTGCCGGTGCGGCTCGCACGGCTGCCTGGAGGCCTACGTCGGCGTCGAGGCGGTCGTCCGTCGCTACGCCGCCCTCGCCGGCAAGGAACCGGTCATCGGGGACGAAAGCGACGCCGAACTGGCGCGGATCGTGGCCGAAGCCCAGGGTGGTGGCCCGGCCGCCGACGTGCTCGCCGAGACCGGCGAGTACCTGGGCATCGGCATCGCGAACCTGATCAACCTGCTCAGCCCCGATCGGGTGGTGCTTTCCGGTTCGGCCGGGGCGATCATGGGACCGGCGATCCTGCCCGCGGTGCGCGACGCCGTGAGCCGGCACGCGCTCGGCTACCTCGTAGAGCGCACCGAAGTCGTCCTCGGCCGGCTCGGGCCGGAGGCGGTCGCGCTCGGCGCGGCGACCCTGCCGATCGCCGAACTGCTGGCGAACGGTGGCCGGACCGGCTGAAACCCTTGCGACGCAAGGAGCAACCCCAGGAACAGGTCCAGACCGCCAGTTCTTTCAGTACTTAAACTTAGGCACAAAACGTTACCGCCGTGTTATTGACGTGACCCGAGTCACCCGGGTTGACTTCGGGACGTCGTTCGGTCGCCGGCGGTCGGGGCTCGCTACCAGTCGACAGCAAGCAAGTCGTCGATGACCAGGAGGAACCGATGCGAGTCAAGCGCTCCATCGTTGCAGCGCTAGTAGCCATCACGGCCTTGAGCGGGCTGACGGCGTGCTCGGGTGGCAGCTCCAACGCCGCCCAGAGCAACCCGGACGCCGTGCTCAGCGTCGGCAAGCCGGACGGCCCGCAGGCGGAGAACAACAACCCGTTCCTGGAGACGTCCGCCCTGTCGAACATGGGCTACCGGTGGATGATCTACGAGCCCCTCGTCATGCTCAACCGCGTCAAGCCGCAGGAGCCGGGCAAGCCCTGGCTGGCGACGAAGTGGGACTGGTCGGACAACTACAAGAAGCTGGTCCTGACCGTCCGTGACGGCGTCAAGTTCTCCGACGGCCAGCCGATGACCGCCGAGGACGTCGCCTACACCTTCCAGCTGCTGCGCGACAACAAGGCGCTGAACGTCGACGCCGTCCCGTACAAGGACATCACCGCGGCCGGCAACCAGGTCACCCTGGGCTTCGACGGCTCGCAGTTCGTCAACCAGGTCAAGATCCTGCAGACCCTGGTCGTGCCGAAGCACGCCTGGCAGGGCGTCAAGGACCCGGCGCTCGACCTGGTGAAGAACCCGATCGGCACCGGCCCGTACACGCTGAAGTCGGCCACCCCGCAGACGATGATCGTCACGCGGCGCGAAAGCGGCTACTGGCAGGAAGCGCCGAAGGTCAAGGAGATCCGCTACACCTCCTACACCGACAACAACGCGCAGGTCAGCGCCCTGGTCAACGGGGCGGCCGAGTGGAGCTTCGTGTTCATCCCGAACTACAAGGCCGTCTACACCAACAAGGACCCGCAGCACTACAAGCTGTGGTTCCCCGCACAGCTGGCCGTCCACGGCCTGTGGTTCAACACCGAAAAGGCGCCGTGGAACGACCCGAAGCTGCGCCAGGCCGTCAACAAGGTGATCAACCGCGACGACATCTTCAACCAGGGTGAGGCCGGCTACTTCTACCCGAAGAACGACCAGGTCACCGGCATCCCGACGCCGGCGGGCGACCCCTTCATCGCGCCGCAGTACAAGGGCCAGTCGGTCAAGGTCGACGTCCCGGGTGCCAAGGCGCTGCTGACCGGGGCGGGCTACCAGTTCACCGGCGACAAGCTGGCCGACCCGAGCGGCAAGCCGGTCACCATCAAGCTCACCGTCCCGTCGGGCTGGTCGGACTACATCACCGACCTGGAGATCATCAAGGACAACCTGGCGCAGATCGGCATCACCGCCACGGTCGACAAGATGAACCAGGACGCGTGGATGAAGTCGGTCGACACCGGTGACTTCGAGGGCCTGATGCACTGGACCAACGACGGGCAGACGCCGTACGACATGTACCGCGACGTCATGGACGGCAACCGCTACAAGCCGACCGGCCAGGGTGGCATCAACGGCAACTACGGCCGCTACAAGAACGACGAGGCGACCAAGGCGCTCGAGACCTACGCCAACGCCGAGGACGACGCCGCCCGCACCGCCGCGATGGCGACGCTGCAGAAGATCATGATCGAGCAGCAGCCGATGATCCCCACGTCGGCGGCCAACTCCGGCGGCGAGTACAGCACGAAGAACTGGGTCGGCTGGCCCGACGACGCCAACCCGTACGCGCCGGCCCAGCCGACGCTGCGCAACGCGCTCGACATCGTCCTGCACCTCAAGCCCGCGGCCTGACGATGGCCGACTCATTGATCACCGAACACGGGGACGGCCGCGGCGACGCGGCCTCCCCGGCCCCCTCCGACCCCGTCGCCGTCGGGTCGGAGGGGGACCTCCCCGTGGTTCTCGAAGCCGCGGGACTCACCAAGCACTTCCCGGTCCGCCGCAAGGGCCGGGCCGCGCTGACCGGCCCGCGCCGCGCCATCCAGGCCGTCGACGACGTGAGCCTGACGCTGCGGCGCGGCCGCGTCACCGCGCTGGTCGGCGAGTCCGGCTCGGGCAAGTCGACGGTCGCGCGCCTGCTCGCGGGCCTCTACCCGCGCACCGGCGGTGACATCCGGCTGCACGGCGAGACGGTGAACGTCAAGCACGGCAAGGCGTTCCGCGCCTACGCCCGCCGGGTGCAGATGATCTTCCAGGACCCGTTCGCGTCGCTGAACCCGGTGCACACCGTGCGCTACCACCTGACGCGGGCGCTGAAGATCCACGGCCGGGCGGGTGAAGACCTCGAGCAGGCGCTGCACGAGCTGCTCACCCGCGTCCAGATGACGCCGCCCGAGCGGTACATCGACAAGTTCCCGCACGAGCTGTCCGGCGGCCAGCGCCAGCGCGTCGCGATCGCGCGGGCGCTCGGCGCCGACCCGGAGGCGCTGCTGGCCGACGAGCCGGTGTCCATGTTGGACGTCTCGATCCGGCTCGGGGTGCTGAACCTGCTGCGCGACCTCAAGGAACGCCTGCACCTGGCGATCCTGTACATCACGCACGACATCGCGTCGGCGCGCTACTTCGCCGACGAGACGATGGTGATGTACGCGGGCCGGATGGTCGAAGGCGGCGACAGCGAAACCATCACGCAGCGGCCGGCGCACCCCTACACCCGGCTGCTCATCGAATCCGCACCGGACCCGGACCGGATCGCGGGCGGCGGTGGCCCGGGTGAGGTGCCGGCCGAACGCGGGTCCGGCGAACCGCCGAGCCTGCTCGACCCGCCGCCGGGCTGCCGGTTCCACCCGCGCTGCCCGGTCGCGATGGAGCGGTGCAAGACCGACCTGCCGCCGCGGTTCGACGTCGGCGACGCACCCGGGCACTGGGCCGCGTGCTGGCTCTACGACGGAGCCGCCCGATGAGGTTCCTGCTGCAACGGTTCGTCTTCTACGTCTTCACGGCGTGGGCCGCCGTCACCATCAACTTCTTCATCCCGAGGCTGATCCCGGGCGACCCGGTGCAGTCGCTGATCGCCAAGAACCAGGGCATGATCAGCGCCGAAGCGATGCAGTCGCTGTACGTCCTGTTCGGACTCGACAAGAACGAAAGCCTGATCTCCCAGTACTTCGACTACTGGGGCCAGCTCTTCCGCGGCGACCTCGGGATCTCGTTCACGTTCTTCCCGACGCCGGTGTCCGACCTGCTCACCGACAGCCTGCCGTGGACGATCATCCTGGTCGGCATCACCACGATCGTCGGCTTCGCGATCGGCACCGGGCTCGGCGTGGTCGCCGGCTGGAAGCGCGGCTCGTGGGTCGACGGCCTGCTGCCGGTGACGACGTTCCTCTCGTCGATCCCGTACTTCTGGCTCGGCCTGATCGCGCTGACGCTGCTGGCCGGCCCGGGCAGCTTCTTCCCGTCGTCCGGCGGCTACGACCCGGGCACCATCCCTGGCTGGGACCCCGGGTTCATCGGCAGCGCGATCCAGCACAGCCTGCTGCCCGCGCTCACCATCCTGATCAGCTCGATGGGCAGCTGGATCCTGGGCATGCGCAACATGATGGTCACCGTCGCGTCGGAGGACTACGTGACCGTCGCGCACGCCAAGGGCCTGCCGGAGCGCCGGGTGATGGTCGGCTACGCCGCGCGCAACGCGCTGCTGCCGAGCGTGTCCGGCTTCGCGCTCGCCCTGGGCTTCATCGTCGGTGGCACGCTGCTGGTGGAGATCGTCTTCTCCTACCCGGGCGTCGGCTACCAGCTGTTCCAGGCGGTCGGCTCGCAGGACTACCCGCTGATGCAGGGCATCTTCCTGATCATCACGCTGTCGGTGCTGGTGGCGAACCTGTTCGCCGACGTCGCCTACCTGGCGCTCGACCCGCGCACCCGGAAGGAGGGCTGACATGGCCGTACCCGCGGCGGACGTCAAGGCCGCCCAAGCCCTCCCCGTCGACGTGATCGCCGGCCGCGCGAAACGGCGGCGCTTCCGGTTCCTCACCAGCGGCAAGACGGCCACCGGCCTCGCCGTCATCGTCTTCTTCCTGGTGATCGCGGTCATCGGCGAGTGGATCGCGCCGTACGACCCGTCGGCGCGCAGCAGCGACCTGCTGGAATCGCCGTCGGGCCGGCACTGGTTCGGCACCACCCACCTCGGCCAGGACATCTTCAGCCAGGTCCTGGTCGGCACGCGCAGCGTCATGCTCGTCGGGCTGGCCGCCGGGATCGTGGCGACGATCCTCGCGGTGATCGTCGGCGTGACGTCCGGGTACCTCGGCGGCACGCCGGGGGAAGGCCTGTCGGCACTGTCCAACGTGTTCCTGGTGATCCCGGCGCTGCCGCTGATCATCATCATCGGCAGCGCGGTGCCCACCGGCGGCGACATCCTGGTGGCGGTGATCATCGGCTTCACGTCGTGGGCGTGGGGCGCGCGAGTCCTCAGAGCACAGACGCTTTCGCTGCGGGGACGCGAGTACGTCGAAGCCGCCCGGGCGACGGGCGAGTCGACGTGGCGGATCATCTTCTTCGAAATCCTGCCGAACCTGACGGCGGTGATCGCCTCCAGCTTCGTCGGCACGGTGATCTTCGCCGTGATGTCGGAGATCACGCTCGCGTTCGTCGGCGTCTCCGGACTGTCCAACTGGAACTGGGGCACGATCCTGTTCTGGGCGCAGAGCCAGCAGGCCCTCGCCCAGGGTGCGTGGTGGTGGTTCGTGCCGGCCGGGCTGGCGATCGCCATCCTCGGCACGGCGTTGTCCCTGCTCAACTTCGGCATCGACGAGTTCGTCAGCCCGCGGCTGCGCGGCAGCGGCAAGGCGCGCGTGCGCGGCGCGGACGGGCGGGTGCATCGGATGCGCGTGGGCTTCACGCCCGTGCTCGGGCGGGAGGAACGGCCATGATGGACCCGGTGCTGGAGATCAAGGGCCTGGACGTCGACTACGGCGTCGGCGACGAGGCCGTCCGCGCGGTCCGGGACGTGCACCTGACGCTGCACCGCGGCGAAGTCCTCGGCCTCGCCGGGGAAAGCGGCAGCGGTAAGTCCACTTTGGCCTACGGGTTGACACGGCTGCTGGCGCCGCCGGGCGTAATTCGCGGCGGCGAGGTGATCTACCACCCCACGGACGGCGAGCCCTACGACGTGCTGAAGCTGACGGACAAGCAGCTGCGGGACTTCCGCTGGGCGGAGACGTCCATCGTGTTCCAGGGCGCGATGAACTCGCTGAACCCGGTGCACAAGGTGGTCACGCAGCTGGTCGACGTCATCAAGGCCCACGAGCCGCGGTCGTCGAAAGCGGGCCGGGTGGCGCGGGCTCGCGATCTGCTGAAGCTGGTGGGAATTTCGGCCGACCGGCTGGAGGCGTACCCGCACCAGCTGTCCGGCGGCATGCGGCAGCGCGTGATGATCGCGATGGCGCTGGCGCTGGAGCCGCGGGTCGTCATCATGGACGAGCCGACCACCGCGCTCGACGTCGTGATGCAGCGGCAGATCCTCGGTCAGCTCGTGGAACTGCGGGAACGGCTGGGGTTCTCGGTCCTGTTCATCACGCACGACCTTTCGCTGCTGGTGGAGTTCTCGGACCGGATCGCGATCATGTACGGCGGCCGGATCGTCGAGCAGGCGCCGGCGGCCGACCTCTACCGGGACGCGCTGCACCCGTACAGCCACGGCCTGCTGAACTCGTTCCCCGCGCTGCGGGGACCGCGGCGGGAGCTGGCCGGGATCCCCGGATCGCCACCGGACACGCGCGGGATGCCGGCCGGCTGCGCGTTCCACCCGCGGTGCCCCAAGGCCTTCGAACCGTGCCCCGACCGCGTGCCGCTGCTGGGAACGCCCGGCGACCCGGCGCGCGAGGTGGCGTGCTGGCTGCACCCCGTCGCCGCGCCCTGAACGCCGTCCATCCTGTCCGGTACCACTGGAGGAGTGCTGCCTTGACCGAGACCACCGCCGCGACCGCCGAACAGCAGGCGCTGATCGACACGCTGCCACCGGACTTCCGCTGGGGCGTGGCCACCGCCGCGTACCAGATCGAAGGGGCGGTCGCCGAAGACGGGCGCACACCGTCCATTTGGGACACCTTCTGCCAGGTGCCGTGGGCGATCGACAACAATGACAACGGTGACGTGGCGTGCGACCACTACCACCGGATGCCCTCGGACATCGAGCTGGTCGGCGAACTGGGCGCGGACACGTACCGGTTTTCCGTGGCGTGGACCCGGGTCCAGCCCCGCGGCCGCGGCGGCGTCAACGAAGCGGGCATCGGGTTCTACGACCGGCTCGTCGACGAGACGCTGAGCCGCGGGATCACGCCGTGGCTGACGCTGTACCACTGGGACCTCCCGCAGGAGCTGGAGGACGCGGGCGGCTGGCCGGCGCGTGACACGGCGTACCGGTTCGCGGACTACGCGATGCTGGTGTTCGACCGGTTGAAGGACCGGGTCCGGCATTGGACGACGCTGAACGAGCCGTGGTGCTCGGCGATGCACGGGTACGTGCACGGCGTGATGGCGCCGGGCCGGCGTGACTACGCGGCCGGGATGCACGCGGTGCACCACCTCCTGCTCGGCCACGGGCTGGCGGTGCAGCGCATGCGTGAGGCGGCACCGGCGGACACGCAGTTCGGCATCACGCTCAACATGTGCACGGCCGACCCGGCGACGGACTCCCCGGAGGACGTCCGCGCGGCCCGCCAGGCGGACGGCCTCGGCGTCCGGATCTACCTGGACCCGCTGGTCCACGGCCGCTACCCGGAGGACGTGGTGGACGACCTGGCTTCGCGCGGCGTGAAGCTGCCGATCCAGGACGGCGACCTCGACGTGATTTCGACGCCGCTGGACTTCCTGGGCGTGAACTACTACTTCGGCCAGCAGTTCTCGGGCGTGGACGAGCAGGGCGCCACGGTGGACGCGGACGGCGTCCCGGCGTCCCGGGCGATCCCGTTCGGCGAGCCGACGACGGCGATGGGCTGGGAGATCCTGCCGGGCAAGTTCACGGAGCTGCTGACGCGCCTGGGCCGCGACTACCCGGGTCTCCCGATGTACATCACGGAGAACGGCTCGGCCTTCGACGACGACCCGGACTCGACGGGCTTCGTCCACGACGACTCCCGCACGGCGTACCTGGCGTCGCACATCGCCGCGGTGGCGGCGGCCCGGAACGCGGGTGCCGACGTCCGGGGCTACTTCGCATGGTCCCTTTTGGACAACTTCGAGTGGGCGTACGGGTACGCCAAGCGGTTCGGGCTCATCCGGGTGGACTACGAGACGCAAGCGCGAACGATCAAGCAGAGCGGCTACTTCTACCGCGACACCGTCCGGCGGGTGCGCGGCAGCTGAGCTTTCGGCGGTAGGGCCGGCCCCACCAGGGTGGCGGTGGTGTACCCCATGGCTCGGCTCCGGGTAGTTCCCTAGCGTCGGCCGGGCGAAATCCCGACCGGCGACTGGGGGAGCCATGACCGTCCGAACGGAGAACAGACCCTTACCGGCCGAGGTGGCACCGCGGTGGTGGCGACGACCCTGGGTGGCGCCGCTCGCCCTGGTCGTCGCCGTTTTCCTCGCCTACTCGGTGCCGCCCTACCTCACCCTCGATCCCGCGCGGTCACGCGTTCCCGCGCCGCCCGGGTTCGCCGCGCACTACTGGCTGCTCCTCGCGCACATCACCTTCGGGACCATCGCCATCTTCGGCGTCATCCTGCAGATTTGGCCGTGGCTGCGCCGAAAACACCCGATCGCGCACCGGCGGATCGGGCGCGTCTACGTCTTCGGTGGTGCGCTGCCGGCCGCGGTGGTGGCCGCGACGATCGGTGCCGTGAGCCCGTTCGGCCCGGTTGTCGGGACGCTCGACGTCGTCGCCGCGCTGCTGTGGCTCGGCTTCACGATCGCCGGGTGGCGGGCGATCCGGCAGCGCCGGTACGCCGACCACCGGAAGTGGATGATCCGCAGCTTCGCGATGACCATGAGCACCTTGACGAGCCGTGCCCTCTCGCCGATCGCGTTCCTGCTCGTCATGCCGCGGGTCGATGACAAGAACGAGCTGATCCTGACCGCGGGGACACTCTCCGCCGTGCTGAGCATCCTGTCGTTGCTGCTGCTCAGCCAGTGGTGGCTCGACCGGAAGCCGAAGAAGCCAGCCAGCGCGCGATGATCGTCCGCTGGATCTCCGACGCGCCTTCGTAGATGCGGGGCGCCCGTACCTCCCGGTACAGGTGCTCCAGCAGGTGCCCGCGCCGCAACGCGCGGGCGCCGTGGAGCTGGACCGCCGAGTCGACGACGAACTGCGCCGCCTCGGTGGCGAACAGCTTCGCCATCGCCGCGCGGCCGCCGAGGTTCGGCTCGACCGCGTCGTACGCCCCCGCCGCCGCGTAGACCAGCAGCCGGGCCGCTTCCGTGCGGGTGGCCATCTCGGCGAGGGCGTGCGCCACCGCCTGCTGCTTGATCAACGGCCCGCCGAAGGCCTCGCGCGAGCTCGTGTGGGACACCGTGGCGTCCAGCGCCGCCTGGGCCATGCCGACGGCGAACGCGCCGACGCTCGGGCGGAACAGGTCCAGCGTCCGCATCGCGACGGCGAAGCCGCGGTTCTCCTCGCCGAGCAGTTCGTCGCGCCGGACCTCGACGCCGTCGAACGTCACCGTGCCGATCGGGTGCGGGCTGACCAGGTCCAGGTGCTCGCCGCCCAGGCCCGGGCGGTCGGCGGGGACGACGAACGCGCTCACCCCGCGCGAGCCCGAGTCCGGTGTCGTGCGGGCGAACACCGCGTAGAAGTCGGCCTCCGGTGCGTTGGAGATCCACATCTTCTCGCCCGTGAGGCGCCAGCCGTCGCCGTCGGCCTCCGCCGCCAGGGACAGCGCCGCCGCGTCCGAGCCCGCGTCCGGCTCGGTCAGCGCGAACGCCGCCACCGCGTCGCCGGCCGCCACCGCGGGCAGCCACTTCGCGACCTGTTCGTCCTTTCCGGACTGCAGGATCGGGTAGCTTCCCAGTCCTTGCAACGCCAGCGCGGTCTCGGCTTCCGTGCTGACCGTGGCGAGGTTTTCGCGCAGGATGCACAGGTCCGTCGCGGCCGCCTGCCTCGACGGCGTGCCCGACGCGACGCCGGGGAAGAGCCGCGCGAGCAGGCCGAGCGCGCCCATGGCCTTGAGCAGCGGCCGGTTGACCGCACCCTCCACACCGGACTCGGCGATCGGCCGCAGCTGCTCCTCGGCCAGCTGCCGCACTTCGGCGGCGAACGCCTGCTGGGAGGGGTTCAGGGCGAAGGTCATGAGGACGCTCCCGGTCGCCAGCGGGCGTGGGCGGTGCCGGCCAGACCGGACCGGACGAGGTCGAGCCGCGGCTCCGGCCCGTCGGAGCGGCCCGTCTGCGGCTTTCGGCTGCCCGCGGCGAACGGCTTCGGCCACGGCATCGGATAACCCTGGTCGGCCGCCGCGTGCAACGTCCATTGTGGATCGTAGAGGTGCGTCCGGCCCAGTGCGCAGAGGTCCGCGCGGCCGGCCAGGATCAGCGAATTGACGTCGTCGTAGGACGAAATGGCTCCGACGGCGATCACCGCGATCCCGTACTCCTCGCCGATTTCGTTGCGGATCCGGTCGGCGTAGGGGGTCTGGTAGCTGCGCCCGTACTGCGGGCGTTCCTCGCTGACGACCTGCCCGGTCGAGACGTCGATGCCCGCGGCGCCGTGAGCGGCGAACGCGCGCGCGATCTCGACGGCGTCGTCGGCGTCGATGCCACCCTCGCACCAGTCGGTCGCCGAGATCCGGACGGTCATCGGCCGCTCCGCGGGCCACGCGGCGCGGACCGCGTCGAAGACTTCCAGCGGGAAGCGCAGCCGGCTTTCCAACGAGCCGCCGTAGGCATCCGTGCGCTGGTTGGTCAGCGGCGACAGGAACGACGACAGCAGGTAGCCGTGCGCGCAGTGCAGTTCCAGGACGTCGAACCCGGCGCGGGCGGCGGCTTCCGCGCAGGCGACGAACTGCGACCGGATCTCGGCAAGGTCCGTTGTGGACAGTTCACGCGGGACTTGGTTGCGTTCGGAGTACGGCAATGGCGAAGGGGCGCAGACTTCCCAGTTGCCGGCCGGGAGCGGCTCGTCGATGCCGTCCCACATGAGCTTCGTCGAGCCCTTGCGCCCCGAGTGTCCCAATTGGACGCCGATCCGGGCCGGTGTCTGCTCGTGTACGAAGTCGACGATCCGCTTCCACGCCGCTTCCTGTTCCGGCGTGTACAGCCCGCCGCAGCCGGGCGTGATCCGGCCTTCGGGGGAGACGCAGACCATCTCGGTCATCACCAGCCCGGCCCCGCCGAGGGCCTTGCTGCCCAGGTGCACCAGGTGGAAGTCGCCCGGCACGCCGTCTTCCGCCGAATACATGTCCATCGGGGACACGATGATCCGGTTCGGCAGTTCCAGACCACCCAAAGAGAACGGCTGGAACATCGGCGGCCGCGACGTCGTCCCGAGCGAGCGCGCGAACCAGTGGTCGAGCTCGGCCGCGAACTCGGGGTCGCGCAGGCGGAGGTTGTCGTAGGTGACGCGGCGGCTGCGGGTGAGGATGTTGAACGCGAACTGCGGCGGTTCCTGGTGGGCGTACTGCGCGATGTTCTCGAACCACTCCAGGCTGGCCTGCGCGGCACGCTGCGTCGAGGTGACGACCGGCCGCCGTTCCAGCTCGTACGCCTTGAGCGCTTCCGCGACGCCGTCGTTTTCGTGCAGGCACGCGGCCAGCGCGAGTGCGTCCTCCATGGCCAGCTTCGTGCCGGAGCCGATCGAGAAGTGCGCGGTGTGCGCGGCGTCGCCGAGGAGGACGACGTTCTCGTGCACCCAGGTCTCGCAGCGGACCGTGCCGAACGAGACCCACTTCGAGTTGTTCGCCATCACCTGGTGGCCGTCGAGGACGTCGGCGCACAGCTCGCGGATCAGCGCGATCGACTTCTCGTCGCTCTCGCCGGGCTTCAGCGACGTCGCCGCGATCGGCCCGAACGTCCGCTGCCAGACGTCGTCGGAGACCTCGAGGATGAACGTGCTGCCGTCGCGGCCGTACGGGTAGCCGTGGATCTGCATGATCCCGGCCAGCGTCTCGAGGACGTAGAACTTGAAGGCGTCGAACACCAGGTCCGTGCCCAGCCAGATGTACCGGCACCGACGCGTCTCGACGCTCGGCCGGAAGGACTCGGCGTACCGGGCGCGCATCGCCGAGTTGACGCCGTCGGCGGCGATGACCAGGTCGTAGCCCGAAAGGTCGGCCGGTGCCTCCTCCCGGAAGTGCAGCCCGACGCCGAGTTCTCCGCAGCGGCTCTGGAGGATGCCGAGCAGGCGCTTGCGGCTCATCGCGGCGAAGCCGTGGCCGCCCGAGGTGGTGACCGTGCCGCGGTAGTGCACGTCGATGTCGTCCCAGCGGGCGAATTCGGCCGTCATCGCCTCGTGCACCGCCGCATCGGCGTGCTCGATGCCGCCGAGCGTCTCGTCGGAGAAGACGACGCCGAAGCCGAAGGTGTCGTCCGGCGCGTTGCGCTCCCAGACGGTGATTTCGTGGCCGGGACCGAGCTGTTTCGCGAGCGCGGCGAAGTACAGACCCGCCGGGCCGCCACCGATGACCGCGATTCGCACGCCGTCCAGGGTATGTCGTGACGACTACGACCGTCAATAACGCGAAAGATGGCGTACGGTGTCCCGCATGGAACGCATCAACCCGCCGGAGCTGGGCAAGCCGTCCGGGTTCTCGCACGCGGTGGTGGCCGAGGGGCGCGTCGTCTTCCTGGCCGGCCAGACCGCACTGGACGCGTCGAACAAGATCGTCGGCGACGGCGTCGTCGCGCAGTTCGAGCGCGCGCTCGCCAACCTCCTGGCGTCGCTGCGCGCGGCCGGCGGCTCCCCGGCCGACCTCTGCAGCGTGACGATCTACATCGTCGACATGGTGGATTACCGGGCCCACGCGCGCGAGATCGGCGCGGTCTGGCGGCGGCTCGCGGGCACGGAGTACCCGGCGATGGCGGGCATCGGCGTGTCCCGGCTGTGGGACGAGGAAGCGCTGATCGAGGTGCAGGGGTTCGCGGTGCTCAGCCGGAGTTGATCGCCTTCGCCGGATCCGGAGGGCGGGGAACGCGGGTCAGGTGCCCGCCATACCGGCCATGATCGAATCCAATGTCCTCGCCGCGTCGGCGCGGCTCTTGAGGTGGATTTCGCGGTCCTGGACCGTCGCGCAAAGGCGGTTGATCACGTGCTGCAGGGTGAGCATCGCCGCGACCCCGAGAACGCGGGGCAGCCGCCGCTATGCGGTCGAGGATCCAAATTGCCGATGGCCGCCGATCGAGGCCGTTTCACCCGAAGTTGATCGCCTTCGCCACGAACGCCCGGGCCGGCGTCTCCAGCTTCGCGTGCAGCTCGAAGAACAGCTCGGCCGCCCGGATCCCGGACCACCCGGCGGGCAGGAACTCCGCGGGCAGGCCAGGGTCGAGGTAGGGCATCCGCCGCCAGCCGGTCAGGACGCGGACGTAGTCGCCGAATGCCTCTTCGCTCGCCGCGGGGGTGCGGCGCTGCCAGCGGCGCAGCGCCGGGCCGTGCTCGTCGAGGAATGTCGTGTACAGCTCGTCCAGGCGGTCGAGGTCCCACCAGTCACGGACCTTCGCCGCGACGTCACCGAAGGCCAGGTGCTCGGCGCGGAACAGGTCGGCGTACCCGGCCAGGCCGAGCCGGGTGAGCGCTTCCTCGGTCGCCGCGTGGAGGTGGGCCGGGGCGATCCAGACGCCGGAGGCCGCGGTGCCGAAGCCCATCCGGGCGAGCTGGGTGCGCAGGAGGTGGCGCTTGTGGCGCTCGGTCTCGGGCACCGAAAACACCGCGAGCAGCCAGCCGTCGGCCGCGGTCGCGCGCCCGCGGCGGAAGATCCGCTCGTCGCCCTCGCGCAGGATCTCCCGGGCTTCGTCGGACAGTTCGTACCCCGCCGTCGCGTCGCGCCGGACCGCTTCGAGGATGCCGCGGCGCTTCAGCCGGGAGATCGACGAGCGCACCGCGGGCTCGTCGACGCCGACGGCGGCGAGCAGGTCGATCAGCGAGGCGACCGAGAGCCACCCGCCTTCGGTGCGCGAATAGAGGCCGTACACCGTCACGATGAGCTGGCGAGGCTGGGCGGACCGGCCGGAGCCGTCCAGTTCGGTTGCCTCGGGTACGGCCGTCATCGCGCCACGATAGCAACTCCCACCCGGATCGCTCCGCTACGATTTCGCCGCGATGCTGCCAGCCACCAAGGGGATCTTCGACCGGCTCACCCGCCGCGGCCGCCTGATGTCCAAGCGGACCTGCGACCGGCAGGGCCACGTGCTGCGCAGCGGGCGCTTCCTCTTCCGCACCCCGACCGCGTGGGAGTACGCCGCCGCCGTGGCCGGGGGCAGTGATCCGGGCGCGCAGCGGTGGCTCGGCTGGCAGCGCGACTCGATCGTCGCCGAACCGCTGCGCGCGGACGCGCTGCGGGTCGTGCCCGGCACCGGCCCGGACTGGACGTCACCCGATCCGCAGTCCGTCGACCTGGTGATGATCGACGTCGAGGCCAACCGCTGCATCGGCCTGGTGAGCGTGCACACCGGCGAGGACGGCGGCCCGGAGACCGGCGGCTACCTCGCCCCGGGCTACCGCGGCCGCGGCCACGGACGGGTGCTCTTCGCGGCCGGGCTGACGCTGGCGCACGAGCACCTCGGCCTGGCGCGGGTGCGGGCCGGCGCGGAAGTCGGCAACGTCGCCAGCGCGCGGTCGCTGCAGGCCGCCGGGCTCGGCCGGGTGGCCGGGCCGCCGACGTACCGGCTGCCGGATGGCCGGATCACCGAGGCGTGGTGGTTCCAGCACGACGTCCCACGCCCGACGCGCTGCGGGGGGCCGCAGGCCACCTGGTTCCCGGTGTCGTCGGTGCTCTGACTTCTTTCGGGGGTTCCGGGTGGCGGAGCCCCCGGCCCGGGGCGGAGCCCCGGATGACACAGACTTCGGCCGTCGCCGACGCTTTCCGCGGCTAACTTCGCCGCATGACTTCGCTTTCCGCTCCGGTTCCGCCCGTGCCCCTCGACGTTCCGCCGGGGAGCGTCGCCTGGTTGCGCGCGTCCGTGGCCCGCTTCAGCAACGGTGCCGATCACGTCCGGCGGCGCGCGCTGGCCGTGGACGCGCTGGCCTCGGTCGACGCGGATTCCTTGCGGGAGAAGGCTTTTCTCCGCACGCAGGGGATCGTCTCCGGCCTGGACGTCGTCGACGTGATGGCCCAGATCGCGCGGCCGGTGCCGGTCGGGGTGCTCGCCGAGGCGCTGGGCCTGCCGGACGTCTCGGCCGACGTCGCCGGAGTCGCGGCGGCGTACCACCCGCACGTGGAGCCGGGCGAGGCCGCCGAAGCGGCGTTGACGCGGCTGGTCGCGGCCTGCGGTGGGCCGGCCGAACTCGCGGCGGCCCGGATCGGCCTGCTCGTCCAGGCCTGCGACGCCACGGCCGGCCTCATCGGCAACGGGCTTTTCGCGTCCCTGACCGGAAAACCCGCCGAGCAGCCGGTGCTCGCCACGCGCCGCCGGATCGGCGGCGCGGACGTCACGGTGTCCCTCGCCGGGACGCCGTTCGGGGCCGGGCCGCGCGCGTGCCCGGGGTCGCGGCACGCCCTCGCGCTCTCGGCCGGCGTTCTCGAGGCGTTGCGCGGCTTTCGCCTGACAGAAGGGGAAACGAGCTGGGTTTCGTCGCCGAATCTCCGGATGCCGTCGGTGCTCTGGGTGACCCGCGGCTGACCAGTCAAGGCGTTCTGCTAAGACTTACCGCGTTCATCCTTGGGGGAAGGCGGGGAATTGCTGTACTTCGACGGCCTGCTCGGCATCGTCACGTTCGGGTTGTGGATCTTCTGCTTGGTCGACGTGATCACGACGGACGAATCGTCCTGCCGCAACCTGCCCAAGGGACTGTGGTTGCTGCTCGTGCTGGTGGTGCCGCTGGTCGGCTCGATCATCTGGCTGGTCGCGGGCCGTCCGGAGCACGTGGCGCGGGCGCGCGGCCGGTACGAGCGGCACGCGCCGGCGTTCCCGGAGTACGACCGGCCGGGCCGGTTCGCGGCGACGAGCCCGGAGGACGACGAGGAATTCCTCCGCAAGTGCCGGGAACGCGCGGAAGCCCAGCGCAAGCTGGCCCGCGAAAAGCGCGGCGACGAATAACCGCTAGCAGGCGGGACCTTCGCAGGTGCCGCGTTCGTAGGCTTCCAGCGTCGCGATCACCAGCTGCCGCTCGGCGGGCGTCAACGGCGTCAGGGCGTCGCTCCAGGCCTTCGCGCCGCGGGCCAGCCAGGCGTCGACCGCCGGGCGCTTGTCCGGGGTGATGCTGACGATCGTGCGGCGGCGATCGGCGGGGTCCTCGTCGCGGTTCAGCACGCCCTGGCGGCTGAGGTCGCCGACCATCAGGCTCGCCGTCGTCGGCGCCACCTGGAGGCGGGTGGCCAGCTCGGTGACCGTCATCGGGCCGTCGAAGAGCAGGTACGACAGCAGCGAGAGGTGCCTCGGCGCGAGCGCGCAGCCGTCCAGCTCCGCCGGCACCGGGGTGCGCTTCGCCCGGCCGACCAGTCGTGGCATGAGCAGCAGGAGCTGCCGCACGCCGTCCTCGACACTCGGTCCGCCCTCCGTTGACACCACTCACCTCCCGTCGGTAGCTTTGTTTGCAAAGCAAACACTTAGCTCGAGCGTACCTCGCGCCCGCCCGAGCCTACCGGCCAGAAACAAGGGGATCGCATGACCGCGCCAGCCGACATGAACGACTTCAACAAGCAGGTCGTCGAGGAATTCCGGGCCAACGAGGGCAAGGTCGGCAACTACTTCGAGGGCAAGAACGTGCTCCTGCTCACCACCACCGGAGCGAAGAGCGGGGCGGAGCGCCTGTCCCCGCTCGTCTACACCACGGACGGCGACCGCTACGTGATCGCCGCGTCGATGGGTGGCGCGCCGAAGAACCCGGCCTGGTACCACAACCTGGTCGCCAACCCGAAGGTCACGGTCGAGGTCGGCACCGAGAAGTTCGAGGCCACGGCCACGGTGATCGCCGACCGCGCCGAGCGCGACCGCCTGTACGCGGGCATGGTGGCGCACGCCGAGGGCTTCGCGGAGTACGAGACGAAGACCGAGCGCATCATCCCGATCGTGGTGCTGGAGCGCTAGGAAGCCACCGGCGCTGGCTCGGCGCGCGTCTCGGCGGGACGTTCCGCTTCCCGCCGTTCCGCGCGCCGGGCTTCCTTGCGGGTGATGAGCTGCTTGCCGACGTCGATCAACGGCTTCTCGACCCAGCGGTGGATCAGGTCGGCGATCGCCAGGCCGACCAGGAACACCGTCAGCCCCGAGACCGTCCGGTGCTCGGCGAGCCCGGGCACCGCCTGCACGACGACGAAGTGCACCGGCCCCTGCAGCAGGTACAGCGAGTACGACCGCTCGCCCACGAACCGCATCGGGGCCGTGCTGAGCAGCCACCGCAGGGGGCCCGGGCTCACCAGCACGATCAGCAGCAGCATCGTCAGCGCCGCGTACGCGACCAGCAGCCACAGGTTGTTGCGGGTCTCGTGCCAGAGGTCGTCGAAGTTCGTGTGCAGCAGCGCGAACGCCACGACGATCGGGATCGCCGCCAGCGGGTGCGTCAGCGGCTTCAGCAGCGCGTACCCGCGGCGGTAGTGCAGCAGGATCGCCAGCAGGCAGCCGCCCGCCAGGATGAAGTAGTGGATCGTCGAGCGGTAGATCGCCGTCTGCGAGTACTCGAGGACCCAGCCGCCGGTGGTCAGCGGGACCAGCGCCAGCAGCGCGACCATCGCCGCGCCGACGAGCAGGAACTTGCGCTTCGCCGCGCCGATCCCGATCGCGACCAGCAGGAACGGCCAGACGAGGTAGAACTTCTCCTCGATCCCGAGCGTCCACGAGCCGCTGAAGAAGTTGTCCGCGCCGTGGGTGGCCGCCGGCAGGAACTCGTTGAGGAACGTCAGGTAGTACTTCAGCGCCTGCGGGAAGTCGCGTGAATAGAACTCGCCGCGCAGGACGACGAACGCGACGATCCCGCCGAGGATCACCAGATACGGCGGCAGGATCCGGAACACGCGCCGGATGTAGAAGTTCGACAGCGAGATCCGGCCGGTGCGGTCCTGCTCGCGCAGCAGCAGCGTCGTGATCAGGAACCCGGACAGCACGAAGAAGAGGTAGACGCCGACCCAGCCCGAAAGCCACGTCCAGTTCGGGCCGCCGAAGTGGAAGAAGATGACCATCGTCGCGGCGAGCGCGCGCAGGCCGTCGAGCCCCGGGAACCGCCGCATGCCGAGGTAGTCCTCGTGGCTCATGGTGCGCAAGACGTCCCCTATCGATGCGGTGGCCGGCCGAGTATATGGCTACGATTTGCGCTCCTTTTCCCCGGCCGGTTCGCGTATCACCAAGCCTTGAAGACGTTCCCGGCGTCGTACCGGGACCGCAGCTCCCGGAGCCGCCGCAGGTCGGCGGGCGGAAAAACGCTCTCCGCGAGCTCCTCCGGCGCGTGCTCGCCGTAGATGAACGGCAGCAGCCGGCCGGTCGTCCACGGCGTCAGCGCGTCGAACAGCTTCGCGTGCGCGCTCCGGATGGCCGCGACACCGTCGTCGCCGACCATCGACAGCGCCCGGACGACGAACTCGGCCGAGCGGTCCCAGCCCACGCCCGGCGTCTCCGGCGTCCGGGCGAGCGCGCCGCCCAGCCGGTCGATGATGAGCACCGGCGGTGCGGCCGCGCCCGGGCCGGCGTGCTCGACGATCGCGTCGAGCATGGCGTCGTTCAGCTGGGAGACGGTCGCGTTGGTGCCGTGGTAGCCGTGCGGCTGCCGCGGCTCGGCCGCGATCGAGCCCGACTCGGTGAACGGCATCGGCCGCAGCGTGTCCGCCAGCGCGGGGGCGACCGCGCGCAGCGGTGCGACGAGGTTGTCGCCGTCCTCGCCGAGGTAGGCGATCCGGACCTGGGCGATGTGCCGGCCGCGCACGGGCTCGGGCACCATCGGCAGGTCGGGGTACTGGATCACGGCCAGCGACGTCGTCAGCGTGTCCGGCGCGGCCGCCGACCACGTCCGCCACGCCCGCAGCACGGCCGGCACGTCGGCGCTGTCGAAGGTGAGGCTGCCGCCGTAGAGGTCACTGACCGGCAGGAGGTCGAACTCCATCGCCGTGACGACGCCGAAGCCGGCGCGGCCGCCGCGCAGGGCCCAGAACAGGTCCGAGCCGGGCTCGGCACGCCGGAGCTCGCCGTCGGCGGTCACGACGTCGAGGGCGCGGACGTGGTCGGCGGCGCGGCCGTACCGGCGGGCCAGCAGCCCGAAGCCGCCGCTGAGCGTGTAGCCGACGACGCCGACGTCCGGGGACGAGCCGCTGAGCGGCGCCAGGCCGTGCCGGCCGGCGGCTTCGATCACCGCCTCCCACCGGACACCGGCTTCGACGCGGGCGGTGCGGGCGGCGGCGTCGATCGCCACGCCGGTCATCCGCCGGGTGCTGATCAAGACGCCGTCGGTCCCCGCCGTCAGGCCGTGCCCGGTCGCCTGGACGGCGACGGGCAGCCGGTGCTCGGCCGCGTACCGCACGGCGGCGGCGACGTCCGCGGCGCTTTCGGCGGCGACGACGGCCGCGGGTGAGGTGGGCACCGCCGTCTGGAATCCGGCGATCTCTTCGGGGTAACCGGCTTGACCGGGGTGGAGGAGGTTCATCTCGGGTCCTTTCGTTCGCTGCCTCCAGCTTCGGCCGGTCTCGATCAGAAGTCCAAGATCTGGTTTGTCTGCTGACTAGAATCAGTGCTTATGGAACTGCATCAACTCGCCTACTTCGTCGCCGTCGCGGAGGAAGGCAACTTCACGCGCGCGGCCGAGCGGCTGCACGTGGCCCAGCCCGGGGTGAGTGCGCAGGTCAAACGCCTGGAGCGGGAACTCGGGCAGGAACTGCTGGACCGCTCCGGCCGGACGGTCCGGCTCACCGACGTCGGCGCCGCGGCCCTGCCCCACGCCCGGGCCGCGCTCGCGGCGGTGCAGGGCGTGCGCGAGGCCGTCGACGAGCTGGCCGGGCTGGTCCGCGGGCAGGTGGCGATCGGCATGGTGACCTCGGTGGGCCCGGTCGGGCTGCCCGACCTGCTGGCCGGCTTCCACGACCGGTACCCGGCGGTCGAAATCACGCTCTCGGAGGCCGACTCCGACACCATGCTCGCCGCGCTGCGCGAAGGACGGCTCGACCTCGCCGTCGTCGGCATCTCGACGGCCCCGCCGCCCGGCATCGCGACGCAGGTGCTGCTCGAGGAGCCGTTCCTGGCTGTCACCGCTCCGTCCGGTCTGCTGGCCGGGCGGGACGAGGTCGAGATCCCCGACCTCGACGGCCTGCCGCTGATGGCCCTGCCGAAGGGGACGGGCTTGCGCACGGCGTTGGACGCGGCTTTCGCGCGGGTGGGGCTGACCCCGCGGATCGCGTTCGAGGCGGCCGACCCGAACGTCCTGGTGCAGCTGGCGATGCGGGGTCTCGGGGTGGCGATCGTGCCGGAGTCGCTGGCCCGGTACCACCAGGCGGAGCTGGCCGTCGTCGGGCTCCGCGGGCCAGGACTGCGGGGGATGCTGGCGCTGGCGTGGCGGACGGAGGGGCCGTTGAGCCCGGCCGCGCGGGCGTTGATCGCGTTCGCCCGGGCGGCTTACCGCTCTTGACGTGTGGTCAACAACGGCGTTCCCTGGAGGCCGAGGAGGTGCGCCGATGACCGAATCCGCCCTGCGCGACGCCGTCGTGGGCGCCGGGCTGCTGGCCGGCAGCGCGAACGTGATCATGCAGCTGTCCCGCGCGCCCGTCGGGCACGGCGTCCTCGAGAGCCGCGTCGACAGCGGCAACCTCTTCCGCCACCCGGTGAAGCGGACCCGGACCACGCTGACCTACCTCGCGGTCGCGACGATGGGCACCGACGCCGAGCGCGCGGCCTTCCGGAAGGGCGTCAACCGGGCCCACGCCCAGGTGCACTCGACCGCGTCGAGCCCGGTCGCCTACGACGCCTTCGACACCGACCTCCAGCTGTGGGTCGCGGCCTGCCTGTACAAGGGCATCGAAGACGTCCTCCTCGCCTTCGCCGGTGGTGAGCCGGAGCGGTTCTACGCCGACGCCGCCGCCCTCGGCACCACGCTGCAGGTGCCTCCCGAGCGGTGGCCCGGCGACCGGGCCGCCTTCGAGGAGTACTGGGCAGGCGGGCTGGCCGAGGTGACCATCGACGACACCGTCCGCCGCTACCTCACCCGGATCGTCGACCTGGAGTTCCTCCCGCCGGTCGTCGCCCTGCCCGGACGGCGGTTCCACCGGTTCGTCACCACCGGGTTCCTCCCGCAGCGCTTCCGCGACGAAATGCGGCTGCCCTGGACCGCCGCCGACCAGCGCCGCTTCGAGGCGCTCCTCGCCGCGCTCGGCCTGGTCGTCCGGGTCCTGCCCGGCCCGCTGCGGCGGTTCCCGTTCAACGTCTGCCTCGCCGATCTCCGGTGGCGGTTGCGCACCGGACGTCCGCTCGTAGGGAGTTGACCGCCTCGCGCGGGGACGCGAAGGTGGGCCGATGAGCGGCGATGAGGAGCGGCACGGCGTCAAGCTGAGCAGTCTCGACCAGGAGGTCTTCCCCGACGCGGGGGTGACCAAGCGCGAGCTGCTCGACTACTTCGAAGCGGTGTCCGGCCGGATGCTGCCGGAGCTGCACGACCGGCTGCTGAGCGTGGTGCGGGTGCTGCGCGGCCAGGGGCCGTTCATGCAGAAGAACCTGCCGAAGTACACGCCGGAGTGGGTGGAGCGCCGGGCGCTGTGGGCCGATCGCTCGCGGCGCGAAGTCACCTACGCGCTCTGCAACGACCTGCGCACGCTGCTGTGGTTCGGCAACCAGCGCGCGATCGAGTACCACACGTCGCTGTTCCGCGGCGAGCCCGCGAGCGGGCCGACGCACCTGATCCTCGACCTCGACCCGCCTCCGGACGCCCCGTTCTCGCTGGCCGTCGGCGCGGCGAAGCTGGTGCGGCAGGCATTGCGCGACGACGGCCTCGACGGCGCGGTGAAGACCAGCGGCTCCAAGGGCGTCCACGTCTTCGTGCCGCTCGCGCCGGGCCAGCCGACCGAGGACATCGCGGCGGCGACCCGCGCGGTGGCGGCCCGCGCCGAGCGGATCGACCCGGCGCTGGGCACGACGGAGTTCGTGGTCGAGCGCCGCGAAGGCAAGGTGTTCCTCGATTCGACCCGGGCCGGCGGCGCGACGGTCGTCTCGGTCTACAGCCCCCGCCACCGCCCGGGCGCGCCGGTGTCGTTCCCGGTCCGCTGGGCCGACGTCGACAACGTCAAGCCGGCCGACTTCACCGTGCACACGATCCCGGACCTGCTGGACGACGGTGACCCGTGGACCGAAGAGATGCCCGAGCCGTTCAGGCTGCCCGCGGACCTGGTCGAGGAGGGCCACACGATCCCGATCGCCCGGGTGGTCGCGATGCACGAGGGCAAGCGCCGCGCCCGCGCGGCCCGCGAATCGAGCGAATAGGCCTGACCCGATGCCGCGAATGACTCATTCGGGACCTCGGAGGTCCCCAATGAGTCATTCGCGGCATCCGGGAGGGGGTCAGGCGGCCTGGTTGTGGCCGTAGCCGAGGGGGCGGCGCAGGGACGCGCGGGTGATCGCGACGATCCGGGCCGGCTGGTGCGCGACGCGGTGGCGGGCCAGCCAGACGACGTCGCGTCCGAACGACCAGGCCAGCGAGGCCAAGGCGACCGCGACCAAGAGCAACGTCACCGACGACGGCAGCAGCTCCGAGACCGCCACCACCAGGACGATCCCCTGCACGGCCGCGACCGTCTTGCGGGCCATGCTCGGGTACAGCGGTGCGGTCAGCCAGGGCATGGTCCACGAGGCGGCGACGAACACGTACCGCATCAGGCCGATCGCCAGCACCCACAGCCCGAGCGTGCGGGACACCTGGATGCACAGCAACAAGATCAGGAACGCGTCGACCTCCATGTCGAAGCGCGCGCCGAACTCCGATGACGTGCCGGTGCGGCGGGCCACCTGGCCGTCGAGGCCGTCCAGGAGGAGCGCCACGCCGACCAGCCCGACCAGCCACCAGAGGGAAAAATCACCCTCGGCGATGAGCGCCGCGGCGCAGCCGACCAAGACCGCGCGGGCGAAGGTGATCCAGTCCGCCGGTCCGAAGGCGCCGCGGCCGCTGCGGCGCAGCCCCCACTCGGTGAGCAGCACCAGCGCGAGCACGTAGACGACGCCGGTCGCCCAGGCGAGCGGGGTGAAACCGCTCGTGACGACCCCCGCGGCGAACACCGGCGCCGGCACCGCCGCGCGCAGGAGAAGGTCCTGTTTGATCATCGTCGACTCCGCGAATTGCTCATAGGGTGGCGACACCAGCCTCCGGTCGCCCGCTGAGGAGAAACACGTGGAACAGGCTTTCTGGGTTCAAAGTCCCGGCTCGGGACAGCTGCGCGAGGAGCGGCTGCCCGCGCCCGGACCGGACGACGTGCTCGTCCGCACGCTGTGCTCCGGGGTGAGCCGCGGCACCGAAACCCTCGTCTTCCGCGGTGGCGTCCCGGCGAGCCAGCACGACGTCATGCGCGCGCCCTTCCAGGAGGGCGAGTTCCCCGGCCCGGTGAAGTACGGCTATCTCAACGTCGGCGTCGTCGAACAAGGCCCGGCGCACCTCGAGGGCAAGACGGTCTTCTGCCTCTACCCGCACCAGACCGCGTACGTCGTCCCGGCGGCCGCGGTGACACCGGTGCCGGACGCCGTCCCGCCCGGCCGGGCGATCCTCGCCGGCACGGTCGAGACGGCGGTGAACGCCGTGTGGGACGCGCGCCCGCGGCTCGGCGACCGGATCGCCGTCATCGGCGCCGGGATGGTCGGCTGCAGCGTCGCGAAGCTCCTCACCGGCTTCCCGGCCGCGCGGGTGCAGCTGATCGACGTCGACCCGGCCAAAGCGGACATCGCCGCCGCGCTCGGGGTCGAGTTCTCGACGCCGGACGAGGCGCTCGGCGACTGCGACCTCGTCGTGCACGCCAGCGCGTCCGAGGCGGGCCTCACCAAAGCCTTGGAGCTGCTCGCGCCGGGAGGGGAGGTCGTCGAGCTGTCCTGGTACGGCGACCGCCGGGTCAGCGTCCCGCTCGGGGAGAACTTCCACTCGCGACGCCTGGTGATCCGCAGCAGCCAGGTCGGGACGGTCGCGCGACCCGACCGCAGCTACGCCCAGCGCCTCGGCGTCGCCCTGGATCTGCTGGCCGATCCGGCGTTCGAAGCGCTGGTCAGCGGCGAGTGCATGTTTAACGATCTTCCGTCCGTGCTACCCCGGCTGGTCGCGAATGAACTTTCCGCCCTGTGCCTCCGTGTCATGTATCAGCCGCAGTGACCACGTCCACCCGAACGCATCGGAGGTCTTGGTGTTCAGCATCACCGTCCGTGACCACGTGATGGTCGCCCACAGCTTCCGCGGGGAAGTCTTCGGTCCCGCGCAACGCCTGCACGGGGCGACTTTCGTGGTGGATGCGACGTTCCGCCGGGCCGAGCTCGACGAGGACAACATCGTCGTCGACATCGGCAAGGCCACGGAGGAACTCGGGGCGGTGCTGAGCGACCTGAACTACCGCAACCTCGACGACGAGCCGGAGTTCAAGGGCATCAACACCTCGACCGAGTACCTCGCGAAGGTCGTCGCCGACCGCCTGGCCGACGCCGTCCACGCCGGACGCCTCGGCGAAGGCGCGCGCGGCCTCGACGGGATCACCGTCTCGCTGCACGAATCACACCTCGCCTGGGCGAGTTACGAGCGTGCCCTGTGAATTCCCTTTACGTGATCCTCCCGGGGGACGTCGACGACTCGACCGTCCCCAGTGGCGGCAACACCTACGACCGCCGGATGTGCGACCGGCTCACCGCCGCCGGCTTCGACGTGCACGAGATCGCCGTCTCGGGCAGCTGGCCGCGGCCGGACACCGAGGCCCGCGCGGTCCTCGGCCACCTGCTCTCCGCACTCCCCACCGGCTCGGCCGTGCTGCTCGACGGCCTGGTGGCCTGCGGCGTGCCCGAGGTCGTCGTCCCGCAGGCGCGCCGGCTGTCGGTGTCGGTGCTGGTGCACCTGCCGCTGGCCGACGAGACGGGCCTGCCGCCCGCCCTCGCCGCCGAGCTCGACGCGCTGGAGCGCGAGACGCTGCGGGCCGTCGGCTCGGTCGTCGCGACCAGCGAGTGGGCCGCGCGCCGCCTGATCGGCCACCACGGGCTGGCCCCGCACCGCGTGCACTCGGTGACGCCGGGCGTCGACCCGGCGCCGCTCGCCGTCGGCACCGACGGCGTGTCCCGCCTGGTCTGCGTGGCCAACGTGACCCCGCGCAAGGGTCAGGGCGTGCTCGCCCAGGCCCTCGAAACCGTCGCCGACCTGCGCTGGACCTGCGAATGCGTCGGCGGGATCCGCCGCGAGACCAAGTACGTCGAGCGGCTGCGCGAGCACCGGCTCGGCGCCCGCTTCACGCTCACCGGCCCGCGCACCGGCGCCGCGCTCGAGGCCACCTACCACACCGCCGACCTGCTCGTGCTGCCCTCGCGCGCCGAGACCTTCGGCATGGTCGTCACCGAGGCCCTGGCCCGCGGCGTGCCGGTGCTGACCACCGACGTCGACGCGCTGCCCGACACCGTCGGCGTCGCGCCGGACGGCTCGGTGCCCGGGATGCTCGTCCCCGGCGACGACGTCGAGGCACTCGGCGCCGCCCTGCGCCGCTGGCTCACCGAGCCCGCGCTGCGGACCCGGCTGCGCGCGTCGGCGAAGCTGCGCCGCGAGACCCTCACCGGCTGGGACCACACCGCCCGCCGGATCGCCGAGATCCTGCACCGGCAGGAGGCGGCGGCATGACCGCGTTCGCACCCGACTGGCTCTACCTGCGCGAACCCGCCGACGCCGCGGCCCGCGCCACCGAGCTCCTCGACCCGCTCCGCGCGTTCCTCCCGGCCGGCGAGGAGCTCGTCGTCCGCGACCTCGGCTGCGGCACCGGCTCGCTCGGCCGCTGGCTGGCCGCCCGCCTGCCCGGCCGCCAGCACTGGATCCTGCACGACCATGACACCGACCTGCTGGCCCACGCCCAGGCGAGCCTCCCGGGCACCGCGCTCGACGGCAGCCCGGTCGACGCCGTCGCCGAGCAGCGCGACATCACCGCGCTGCGGGCCGCCGACCTCGCCGGGACGTCGCTCGTCACCGCGTCCGCCCTGCTCGACCTGCTGACCAGGGACGAAGTCACGACTCTGGCCACCGCGGTCGTCGAAGCGGGCTGCGCGGCGCTGCTGATGCTGTCGGTCACCGGCCAGGTGGAGCTCTCGCCCGCCGACCCGCTCGACCCCGCGATGGCCACGGCGTTCAACGCCCACCAGCGCCGGGTCACCGAAGACGGCCGCCGGCTGCTCGGCCCGAACGCCGTGGACGTCGCCGCGACCGCGTTCGGCAGGCTCGGCGCGACGGTCGTCCGCGCGGACAGCGCCTGGCGGCTCGGCCCGGACCAGGCCGAACTGCAGCGGCAGTGGCTCGAAGGCTGGGTCGGCGCCGCCGTCGAGCAGCTGCCGGAGCTGCGCCCGGTCGCCGACGTCTACCTGCAGCGGCGGCTGGAGATGGCCCAGGCCGGCGAGCTGCACGCGGTGATCCACCACGGTGACCTGCTGGTCCTGCCGCCGACCGGGGAGGTGGCGGCGTGAAGCGCGCACTGGCCTGGCTGCGGATCCTCGGCGCCGTCGGCATCCTCGCCGTCCTCGTCTGGCAGCTCGGCAGCGCCGCCTTCCTCGACGGGCTCAGCCGGATAAGCGTCCCCGGCGTGCTGGCCGCCCTCGTCATCGGTTTCGCGACGACGCTGTTCAGCGCGGGCCGCTGGCAGATCGTCGCCACCCGGCTCGGCCTGCGGCTTTCGCTGCGCACCGCCGTCGCCGACTACTACCGCGCGCTGTTCTTCAACGGCGTGCTGCCCGCGGGCGTCCTCGGCGACGTCCACCGCGCGGTCCAGCACGGCCGCGACAGCGGGGACGTGCCGCGCGGCGTGCGAGCCGTCGTCCTGGAACGCACCGCGGGCCAGGTCGTGCTGATCGCGTCCGCGGTCACCGTCGTGCTCGCGTCGCCGGACGTCGTGCCCGGCGCGTTCCGCGAGGTCGTCGTGGTGGCCGGGGTGGTCGTCGTGCTGGCCGCCGTCGCCGCGCTGGTCGTCGGCCGCCTGCTGGGCGGCCGCTGGATCCACAGCCCCTCGAAGTGGCGCCGCGGCTTCGCCGCCACCCTCGCCGACGTCCGGCTCGGCCTGCTGACCCGCGAGACGTGGCCCAGCGTGGGCTTCCTGTCCGTCGCGACCTTGGCCGGGCACCTGGCGCTGTTCGTCGTCGCCGCCCGGGTCGCCGGGGTCGGCGCGCCGGTGTGGCAGCTCGTGCCCCTGATGGTCCTCGCGCTGCTCGCGATGGGCCTCCCGCTCAACGTCGGTGGCTTCGGCCCGCGCGAGGGCGTCTGCGCCCTGCTCTTCGGCGCGGCCGGTCTGGGAGCCGCCCAAGGTGTCACCGTCGCCGTGGTCTACGGCGTGCTCACGCTCGTCGCGAGCCTGCCCGGCGCCGGTGTCCTGTTCGTCCGGAGTGTCGCCGGGTTCCGCGAGACCCGCGCTCCGCACACCGGTGTCGTGCCCGCTCCGCGCACGGCGGCCGACACCGGGATCGAATCGGAAGTGGGGTTGAAGTCATGACCGCAAGTGACGTCATCGGGGATCTGCCGCGCCGGGCGGTGGTCGAGCGGGTCGTCGAGACCCGGCTGCCGACCCGGCACGGGACGTTCCGCGCGTTCGGGTACCTCGACCGCACCGGCACCGAGCAGGTCGCCCTGGTCCACGGCGACGTCGCCCCGCTGGGCGCACTGGTCCGGGTGCACAGCGAGTGCCTGACCGGCGACGTCTTCGGCTCGACGCACTGCGAGTGCGGCGACCAGCTGGCGGTGGCGCTGGACCGGATCGTCGAGGAGGGCTCGGGCGTGCTCGTCTACGTCCAGGGCCACGAGGGCCGCGGGATCGGCCTGCTGGCGAAGCTGGAGGCGATGCGGCTGCAGCAGGACGAGGGCCTCGACACGGTCGACGCGAACGTGGCGCAGGGCCTGCCGGTCGACGCCCGCGACTACCACGCGGCGGCGGGCATCCTGACCGACCTCGGCATCCGCTCGGTGCGGCTGCTGTCGAACAACCCGGCGAAGGTCGAACAGCTCACGCGTTACGGAATCCGGATCAGCGAGCAGGTTCCGCTGCTGGTTCCGCCGAATCCGGAGAACCTGCGGTACCTGCGGACGAAGGCCGAGCGGATGGCCCACCTGCTGCCGCACCTGGGCCAGGCCTTCGCCGGCTCGTGAGTGGTAAGGCGGGTTCTAACCCGCCTTACCACTCACGAGCACCTCGAGCACCCCGGCGAAGCGCTGGACCAGCGTGTCCAGCACGACGTGCCCCTTGGCCGCGCTCGCCAGCGAAGGACGGCCGACCACCCCCGACTCCGTGTACGCCCGCAGGCCCAGCGTCAGCAGGTGCTCCCGGTCGGTGACGTGGTCGGCCGCCTCGTACTCCGGGCGGACCAGGTGCGGGTGGGCGTGCAGCAGGATCGACGTCTCCAGCTCGCCCGCGTGCATGTCGTCGTCCAAAGACGTCCGCAGGCCGGCCGCGGTGTGCGCCGCCTGCCAGTCCGCGACCCCCGGGAACAGCGCCATCGCGCCCGCCGCCTCCTGGACCACATTGGACAGTACGTAGTTGCCGCCGTGCCCGTTGACCAGCACGAGCCGGTCCACCCCGGACGCTTTCAGGGACGCGGCGACGTCGGTGACCACGGCGTGCAGCGTGCGCGCCGAAATGCTCACCGTGCCCGCCCAGCCCGCGTGCTCGTGCGAGCACGAGATCGTGATCGGCGGCAGGTGGAGGACGGGGTACGCCTCGGCCACCGCGCCGGCGAGGGTGGCCGCGATCACCGTGTCGGTGGCCAAGGGGAGGTGCGCGCCGTGCTGCTCGAAGCTGCCGACCGGCAGCACCGCGACCGACGCCCGCCGCTCCTGCTCGTCGGCGGTGGTGGCGAGCGGGAACAGATCGGTCATCTCCGCGGCCCTTCTCTATGTTGGTGGCATGACCGAGCATGCCGCACTACTGGACGTCGCGCGCGAGGCCGTGGCGAAGGCGACCGAGATCGTCCGGTCGCGCCCGAGTTTTTCCGTTTCCGCGAAAGGCGATCGCGACCTGGTGACCGACGTCGACACCGCGGTCGAGGACGCGTTGCGGGAGTTCCTCACCGCCGAGACGCCGGAGATCGGGATCCTCGGCGAGGAGCGCGGCCGCAGCGGGGACGGCGGTGGCCGCTGGTGGGCGCTCGACCCCATCGACGGGACCGCGAACTTCGCCCGCGGAATTCCGCTCTGCGGGATTTCCCTGGCGCTGGTGGACGGCGAGCACAGCACGGTCGCCGCGATCGCGCTGCCGTACCTCGGCGTCACGTACACCGCCGCGCGCGGCGAAGGCGCCTTCGCGAACGGAAAGCGCCTCGGCGCTTCCACCGCGACGGAAATCTCCGACGCGATGATCGCCGTCGGGGATTTCGCGATCGGCGAGCTCGCCGAGGAGAAGAACCGCGCGCGGCTGACGCTGCTGTCGGACCTCGGCGCGCGGGCGCAGAAGATCCGGATGCTCGGCACCGCGGCCATCGACCTCTCCTGGGTGGCGGACGGAAAGCTCGACGCCGCACTGATCCTGTCCAACAACCCGTGGGACACCATGGCCGGCGTGCTGCTCGTGCGGGAGGCCGGCGGCGCCGTCGTGGACCGCGACGGCAGCGAGCACACGGTCGGTTCGGCGGCGACGATCGCGGTCGGCGCCGGGCTGCGCAAGGAGATCGTGGACGCACTTGATCGGGCGTACGGGGTTGTTCGTTAGGATTCCTGGGTACACCGTGGGCGGCGCCACAGCGCTGGTTTGCGCTGTCCGCGCAAGGTTTTCGGTTACGTTGGTACCGGTCGGCCGCGCAGGCTGGCATGCTGACCGGATCTCGTCGGCCACATCGGAGAATGGTGGATGCTCGTGGAAAGTCGCCGGATCCGCGATCGGTACCGGCTGCTCGAGCCGATCGGCGGCGGCGCGATGGGCACGGTGTGGCGAGCCCAGGACGAAAAGCTCGACCGCACCGTGGCGATCAAGGAACTCCTGCTGCCGCACGACCACGACGAGCAACGCACCCAGGAGGCGAAGAACCGCGCGATGCGCGAGGCGCGGATCGCCGCCCGGCTCCAGCATTCCCACGCGATCACCGTGTTCGCCGTCCTCGAGGAGGAGGACCGGCCGTGGCTGGTGATGGAGTACCTGCCGTCGAAGAGCTTGGCCCTGGTGCTCGGCGAGGAGCCGGCCACGGTGGACGACGCCATCCGCGTCGGCGTCCAGATCAGCTCGGCGCTGGCCGGCGCGCACCGCGCCGGGGTCGTGCACCGCGACGTGAAGCCGGCCAACATCCTGGTCTCCGAGGACGGCACGGCGAAGATCACCGACTTCGGCATCTCGCGCGCGATCGGTGACGTCAAGCTGACGGCCACCGGGGAGATCGCCGGAACGCCCGCGTACCTGGCGCCCGAAGTGGCCCGCGGCGAGGACGCGGACTTCGCCGCCGACGTCTTCTCGCTCGGTGCCACGCTGTACGCCGCCGTCGAGGGGCAGTCGCCGTACGGCACCGCCGACAACCCGATCGCCTTGCTCTACAAGGCCTCCAGCGGCGAGATCGTGCCGCCGGAGAAGGCGGGCCGGCTGACGCCGCTGCTGCTGCGGATGCTCGCCTCCGAGCCGGCCGAGCGCCCGTCGATGGACGAGGTCGAGCAGGAGCTGATCGCGCTGCTGCCGGACGCGGAGCCCGGCGACTCGGTGCTCGCGGCGACGGTGCCGGAAACCGAGCCGCCCGCGGTCCCGACCGTGCCGGCCGCCGTCTCCGTGCCCGCGGGCGAGGTCACCACGGTGTCGCCGGGCGCGCGCAAGGGCCTGATCGCCGTCGGGGCGGGCGCGGCGCTGCTGTGCGTGGCGGTCGTCGTGGCGATCCTGCTGGTCGTGCGGCAGCGGGCGCCGCAGGACAACAACGTGGCCGCGCCACCGCCGTCGCAGACGCCGTCCACCTCGGCGCCCGCGAGTCCCTCGGCACAGTCGTCGACGCCCGCGCCCTCTTCGCCGCCGACGTCGGCCACCTCGGCTCCGGCGACCGCGCCGGTCTCACCGACGATTTCGACGGTGTCCTCGACGAAGACGGCGGCCCAGGCCCTGAGCGACTACTACTCGCTGCTCCCGAACAATCCGCAGGCGGCGTGGAACCTGCTCACGGACAAGTTCAGGGCCTCGCGCAACCAGACCTACGAGAAGTACAAGAACTTCTGGAGCCAATACCGGAAGGTGGAGGCGTCCAGCGTCAAGGAGGTCGGGACCAACCAGGTCACGGCACACGTCACCTACGACGGGGCCAAGCCCGAGAACGACACCTTCACGCTGGTCCAGGTGAACGGAATCTGGATGATCGACGCGCAGAGCTGAACCTTCCCGGCGCGGGGTGCGTGTGACGTATGAGCCGTCACCGCCGTCGACCCACGCTGGAGGTAGCCGTGTCTGTTTCCGAACCCGACCTGCTCCGGCGCGCGCGATGAGGCCCGCCGACCCGATGGTGTTCATCCTCCCGGCCGCGCCGCCGGGCAGCGACACCTACGACAAGCGGATGTGCCAGAACCTGCCCGCCGTCGGGCAGCCGGTGCTGGAGCTGCCGATCGCCGGCGACTGGCCGGAGCCGGATGCGACGTCGAGACGGAGACTGGCGCGGTCGCTCGCCGCGCTGCCGGACCGGACGGTCGTGCTGCTCGACGGCATGATCGCCTCCGGCGTCCCCGAGATCGTCGTCCCGCACGCGCGGCGGCTGCGTTTGGCCGTGCTGGTGCACCAGGCCCTGGCCGACGAGCCGGGGCTCACCCCGTCGCACGCCGCGGAGCTGGACGCGTGCGAGCGCGAGACGCTGCGGATGGCCGGCATGGTCGTCGCGACCAGCCCGTGGCTCGCCCGGCTGCTGATCGACCGCCACGACCTGGACCCGGGCCGCGTCTACGTCGCCAAGCCAGGAACGGACGCGGCCCCGCTCGCGGCGGGCGCGGACGGCGTGTCCCGGCTGCTCTGCGTGGGGGACGTGACCCGCCGCAACGGCCATGACGTGCTGGTCCAGGCCCTCGGCGAGGTCGACCACCTGGCCCTGTCGTGCGTCTTCGCGGGCTCGCTGGAGGCGGACCCGGCGTTCGTAGGCGAGCTCGGCTGGTCGATCGAGCGCCTCGGCCTCGGCAACCGCATCACGCTGGCGGGCGACGCGGTCGACCTCGGCGCGGCGTACAACGCGGCGGACCTGCTGGTCATCCCGGCCCGCGCGGCGACCTCCGGCATGTTCGTGGCCCAGGCACTGGCCCGCGGCATCCCGGTCCTGGCCGCCGAGGTCGGCGGGGTGTACGACGCACTGGGCGTCGACGCCGACGGCGAGATGCCGGGCCTGCTGGTCGAGCCGGACGACCCGTTCGCTTTGGCCGACGCGCTGCACCGCTGGTACGCGGACCCGGAGTTGCGCCGCTCGTTGCGGACGGCGGCCTTGGGCCGGGGAAGCGCACTGGAGGAGTGGGAAGTGGCGGCCCGGCGGCTGACGTACGTCCTGTCGCGGCTGGCGTCGGAACCGCGGATCGTCGCCTGACGGCCTTGCCGGAGTGCTGAGATTCCACGACCCTGGCCCGATGCCGTTCAAGCGTTCGGGGACCGACCGCCTGCTCGAGTTCGATCCCGGGTTGCTGGAGATCGCCGGCCCTGAGCCGGATCGTCCATCGTCCGGGTAGCGGCTCTTGTGCTGACGGCGGCCTCGACCGTCGTGCTGGGGTTCCAGGAGATCCCCGCTCGTGCCTCGATCGCGCTGCCCATGGTCGCGTTGGTCACGGTGCTTGGCGGCCTGGAAACGTTCTTCAACTGGCGCTCGCGCTGGGTGCTGATGGAGGAGACGCGGTACCGGCTGAACCAGTTGCGCGATGAAGTGGACTACTACATCGTGACAACACCGACAGCCGAGTTGAGTCGTGAGCGACTCGATCAGTTCTTTCACCGGCACCAGGTGGTCTGGGCGGACTCGAGCCGCCGCTGGCTCGAGTTCCGCGCGCTGGACCGGCCACCACAGCCGAACATCCGGTCCTCGCCCTGACCTGGCGGAACGGTTCGCCGGTGCCCCGGCGAACCGGACCGTCACGCCAGGGTGAGCGCGTAGATCTCCACCCGCGGGTCGTTCGGCAGGCTCACCGACTGCACGGTCTTCCCGCCGTCCAGCCCGCCGGAAATCCCGAACAGCCGGACCGGCGGCCCGTCCACCCCGCTCCCGGCCTTGATCCGGTGCGGCATCTCGAGCACCACCGGGCTCCCGGATCCCGCCCAGTCGCCGAAGGTCACGGACAGGTCGGCGCTCGTGCCGTCGGTGTAGTGCGCCGTCAGCGTCGTCGACACCGGTCCGTTGTGCGACGCCCCGACCAGCTTCAACGCCGCGTGCTGACCCGCCGGGAGCAGCAGCGACTGCCCGCGGGCCTCCACGAAGTTCGCCGCCGTCCCCGAAGCGTCCGGCGCCGCGTACGTGACGCCGTCCCAGACCACCGGCCCGGCCGCCGGGAGCAGCGAAGCGTCGTAGCTCCAGCCGCCCCCGTCGAAGTTGCCTTCCGTGGACGCGGCCACGGTCGCCGTGCCGTCATGGTTGCGGTCGCGGCCCAGGTCCACCGCGCACTGCGGGCCGGCAGACACGCACGCCGACGGCGTCCGGACCTCGATCGTCGCCGAGCGGGTCACCGTGTTCGCGCCCAAGCCCGACACCGTCACCTGCACCGGGTAGGTCCCGAGAGCCGCGCCCACCGGCACGTTCACCGTGATCGGCACCGTCCGCTGCACCGGCAGCCGTCCGGACCAGATCAACTCCCACGGCTGGACCCGGGTCTTCCACGGCGACGTGACCGACACCGTCACCGGCTGCAGCACCGGGTTCTGGGCCACCACGTCCAGGTCGAGGTGGACCTGCTGCGCGGTGCCGGACGGGATCACCACGGACGTCTGCCGCAGCGAAGCGTCGACGTGCCGCCGCGAGTCGCCCGGCGCGTTGTTCACCGAAGGCGGTGCCGCGGACGGCGAGGTTCCCCACGAAGACGGCCGGGTGCCGAGCTGGTGGGCCAGCGTCCCGCCGTGCGCCAGGGAAGCCCAGTCCAGGGACGTCTGCCGGACGTCCCGGCCGTTGAGCGACACGCGCTGGATGTACCGGTTCGCGTCGCTCGCGCCCGGCGCCGACACCGTGAGCGTCCCGCCCTGCGCGGAACCGTACTGTCCGATCCGGACGGTCGCCGACTCGAACTGCGGGCTCGACAGCGCGAGGAAGTTCGCGCCGCTCATCGTCGGGTACAGGCCGAGCGACGAGAAGACGTACCAGGCCGACATGGTGCCGAGGTCGTCGTTGCCGGTCATGCCGTCGGGGCCGGTGGTGAACAGCGTCATCGCCGCGCGGACGACGGTCGCCGTCTTCGCCGGCGCGCCGACCCAGTTGTACATGTACGGCGCCAGCAGGTCGGGCTCGTTGTTCGGGTTGTACGTCGCCTTGCCGTAGTAGTCGTACGGGCTGGCGATCCAGTCCTTCCGGGCGGTGCCCGTGGGATCGGTCAGCAGCTTGTCGTACGCGAAGAAGGAGTCAAGCCGCTTCTCGGTCGTCTTCTTGCCGCCCATCAGCGAGACGAGCCCGCTCGGGTCCTGCGGCACGAGCCACTGGTACTGGTAGGCGCCGCCCTCGTGGAACTGGTGGCCGGCGTCGACCGGGTTGTACGGCGTGACGAAGGTGCCCTCGGTCGTGCGCGGGCGGAACTGCTGGATCGAGGAGTCCCACAGGTTCTTGTACCACTGGCCGCGGTCGGCGAACATCTTCGCGTCGGCGCCGTGGCCCAGCCCGCGGGCCATCAACGCCAGCGCCGCGTCGGCCGCCGAGTACTCCATGGTCGCCGACGCCGGGTGCTCGCAGTCGTTGTCGCCGCCCTTGGCCGCGCAGTCCTTGCCGAGCTCGAGCCCGCTCGGGATGTACCCGCGGTCGTTGTAGTAGTTGACGCCGGAGCGGCCGTTGTACGGCGAATCGGCGGGTGGCGTGCTCGTCGCGTTCTTCTTGAGCAGCGCGTACGCCTCTTCTTCGTGCCCGGCGAGCAGGCCCTTCGACCACGCCTCGACGAGGAACGGCGTCACCGGGTCGCCGGTCATGATGTTCGTTTCGCTCTCGGCCAGCGCCCACCGCGGCAGCCACCCGCCGTCGCGCCCGATGGCGACGACCGACAGTGCCACGTCTCGCGCCACCTGGGGTTCCAGCATCTCCAGCAGCTGGTTCTGCGGCCGGTAGGTGTCCCACAGCGAGAAGTTCTGGTACGGCGTGTAGCCGCTCGCGGCGTGCACCTTGCCGTCGAAGCCGGTGTACGCGCCGTCGGTGTCGCCGGCCAGGTTCGGGTGCAGCTGCGCGTGGTAAAGCGCGGTGTAGAACGCCGTCTGCCGCTCGGTCGTGCCGCCGGCGATCTTGATCGCGCCGAGCCGGTCCGCCCACTGCTGGCGCAGCGCGGTGCGAGTGGCGTCGAAGTCGAAGTTCGACGTCTCCGCGGCCAGGTTCTTCCGGGCGCCGTCGAGACCGGTGTAGGACAGGCCGACCTTGAGCACGACGTCGTGGTCGGTGGTCGCGTCGAAGCTCGCCCAGGCACCGTTGCCGCCGGTGCCCGCGGCGTCGCGGCTGCCCGGCGTGCGCGTCGAGTCGCGCCAGGTGCCGAACGAGCTGAACGGCCGGTCGAAGGTGGCGGTGAAGTAGACGGTGTGTTCGTCGTGCCCGGCGCAGAACCCGCCGGCCTTCACCCGCCCTTCGAGCGTCCGGTCGCCGACGACGTGGATCTCGGAGTCCTTGACAGACTGGTTGGCCTGGCCGGTGTTGAACAGGACGTTCGCCGCGCCGGTCGACGGGAACGTGTAGCGCTGCCACCCGGTGCGCGCGGTCGCCGTCAGTTCCGCGTTGACGCCGTACTTCTTGAGGCCGACGCGGTAGTAGCCGGGCTCGGCGTGCTCGTCGTCGTGGCTGTACTCGGACCGGTAGGCGTTCTTGTCAACGTTGTCCACGGCGCCGGTGGTCGGCATGATCGGCAGCTCGCCCATCACGCCGCAGCCGACGCCGGACAGGTGCGTCTGGCTGAAGCCGTAGATCGCGTTCTGCAGGTAGTCGTAGCCGCCCTGCCCGCCGGTGTCCGGGCTGACCTGCACCATTCCGAAGGGCGCACTGGCGCCGGGGAACGTGTTCCCGAAGTTCTGCGTGCCGACGAACGGGTTGACCAGGCTCACCGGATCGACCGGTGTGGCGGCGGCCGCGGTGGCCTGGGTCGTGGCGGCGACCACGAACACGGCGGCCGCGGCGGCGATCAGTGGTCTGCTTGGCGACCCCATGGGGCGCGCACCTCCCAGGTGACAACGTTGTCAGAAGCGGACTGTCCAGCAGCTTTTCACATCGGGGGGCATTTGAGAAGGCGGCAAGCAGGTCAAGCCGTTGTCATCGCTCGCCGGAGCAGCCGGGCGGCGGCTTCGACGCCGGAGTCGGCGAGGTTGCCGTAGCCGAGGACGAGGGCGGGCTCGCCGGGAGCCGACCGGTAGCCGTCGAGATCGGCCACCTTGACGCCGGCCGCCTTCGCCTTCCGGACGACGGCCGCGGCGTCCCGGTCGAGGTGGAGCAGGAGGTGCAGCCCGGCGGCGGCCCCGGAGAGCCGCGCGGGCCCGAGCGCGGCGACGAGCCGGTCGCGCCGGGCGCGGTACCGCAGCCGGGCGCCGCGCAGGTACCGGTCGTAGCCGCCGCTTTCGACGAAGCCGGCGAGCGCGAGCTGGTCGACCAAGGGTGGCGGGTGTGCGTGCACCGTCCACTGTGGAGGCAGGACGGCCCAGCCCAGCCCGAGCGCGGGGCTGAGCGTCTTGCTCACCGACCCGAAGAGCGCGACCCGCGCCGGGTCGGTGCCCTGGACGGTGCCGACGGGCCGCCGGTCGTACCGGAACTCGGCGTCGTAGTCGTCTTCGAGGATCAGCCCGTCGACGTCCCGCGCCCAGCCGAGGAGTTCGGCCCGCCGCCGCGGCGAGAGGACGGAGCCGGCGGGGAACTGGTGCGCGGGCGTGACGAGCACGGCGCGGACGCCCGTCGGAATCCGCCCGACGTCGATGCCCTCGTCGTCGACCGGCACCGGGTCGACGGTCATCCCGGCGCTCTCGGCCGCCCGCCACAACCGCGTCCACCCGGGATCTTCGACGGCCAGCCGCGTGCGGCCGCGCTCGACCAGCGCGCGGCACACGCCGGTCACGCCGTCGGTGACGCCGCCGCAGACCAGCACGGTGCCGGGCGCGGCGCCGCGGACGCGCCGGAGGTACTCACCCAGGACTCGCCGCAGCCGGGGATGGCCGCCGGGCTCGAGCAGGCCGAAGTCCGGGTGCGGGGTGGTCGTGAGGACCTCGCGCACCGCTTCGGCCCACGGTCGGCGGGGGAAGTTCCGCAGGTCGGGCAGGCCCGGCGCGAGGTCGAACCGCGGCGGCGTGACGCGCGCCGGTTCCGCCGCCACCACCGCGTCACCCACCCGCCGGACCCGCGTGGCCGACCCGGTGTGCCCGGCCAGGTACCCCTCGGCGACGAGCTGGGCGTAGGCCTGCGTGACGACCCACCGTGAGCATCCGAGGTCGGCGGCCAAGCGGCGGCTCGGCGGGACGGTGCCCTCCAGAACGCCGTCTCGGATCGCCTTTCGCAAGGCCCTGGCCAGCTGTTCATGCTTCGGACCCGGCCCCGCCGGCTCCAGCAGCACACCCCAATCGGTCTGTGATCCCGCCACGTTATTGGACTGTAGTACCGGACCGATCCGGGCTTAGCGTGGTCGGCATGAAGAAGGTGGAACTGGGCCGGACCGGCCGGCGGGTGAGCCAGGTGTCGCTGGGCTGCATGACGATGGGCACGTCGACCGACGAGCCGACGTCGGCCCGCATCCTGGACGCGTACCTCGATGCGGGCGGCGACTTCCTGGACACGGCGAACTGCTACGCGTGGTGGGCGCCGGACGCCACGGGCGGCGAAAGCGAAGCACTCCTCGGCCGCCTTTTGCGGGGCCGCCGCGACCGGGTCTTCCTGGCGACGAAGGTGTCGGCGGGGATCACCGACCTCCCGGCGGCGCGTGCCGCTCGTCATCCGGACGGCACGGTGGACTGGGACGCGGTGGAGCGCACGTTCGAGGGCGCGGGTGCCGCGGTGATCGAACGCGAGGCCGAAGCGAGCCTGCGGCGGCTGGGTACCGACCACATCGACCTCTACTACGTCCACGTGGACGACCGGCGCGTCCCGCTCGAGGAGACACTGTCCGCTTTGGACGGACTGGTCCGCGCCGGCAAGGTGCGGCACATCGGCTGGAGCAACGTCCGCACGTGGCGCCTGGAACGCATCCGGTCCCTGGCGCTGGCCAACGGGTGGGCTTCCCCGGTGGCGGTGCAGGTCCAGCACTCCTACCTCCGCCCCGCGGCGGGCGTCGAGGCGGCGTCGATCGCGAGCGGCGAGCTGCTGGACTGGCTGGCCGCACACCCGGACGTCTCGCTGGCCGCGTATTCCTCGCTGCTGCGCGGGATCTACGACGACGCCACCTACCGCGAGTCCACGCCGGTGTGGCGGTCCTACGCGGGTCCGGACGCCGAAGCCCGCCTGACCGCGGTGGCCAAGGTGGCGGCCGAACTCGGGGCCACGGGCAACCAGGTGGCGCTGGCGTGGCTGCTGCACCACGGCGTCATCCCGCTGATCGGGCCGCGGACCTGGGCGCACTACGAGTCGATCGCGCCGGCCTTCACGTTGGAGCTGCCGGAGGAGCTGTTGTCCTTGCTGGACAACGCGTAGGCGGTGGCGAGCAGCGCGGCGACGCTCGGCTTGTGCTCGTCGCGCCGCCGCCACGTCATGGTGATGTCCGTGGTCGTCCCGGCCAGCGGAAGGGCGACCGCGCCCGCGTGTTCGGCGAGCGCGGGCACGATCCCGCACCCCAGGCCGGCGGCCACGCACCGCGCGAGGGCGGCGAGGCTCCCGACTTCCGCCTCGACGACGGGTCCGTCGATCCGGTCCAGCATTTCCCGGAAGCCGCAGCCGTTCGGCGTCGCGAGGAAGCCGACGCCGTCGAGGTCGCCGGGCCGGATTTCTTCCTGCCGCGCCAGGGGATGCCCGGGCGGGACGATGACGACGAGCGGTTCGGTGCCCAGCGACGCACTGGCGAGCGCCGGGTCGGCCGGTGGGTCGCCGAAGGTGAAGCAAACGTCCATATCGGACCGTTGCACGGCTTGGTAGAGCTCGCCGCGGCTGCCTTCCGCCAGGCTGACCCGCACGCGCGGCCACCGCGTCCGGTACTCGCCGAAGAGGGCCGGGATCCGTTGCGCGCACAGCGTTTCCAGAGCGCCGATGGTCAGGTCGCCTTCGGGCTCACCACGCTCCTCGTCGACCGCGGCCCGGGCTTCTTCGACGAGTTCGAGCACCTGGTCCGCGTAGCCGACGAGCCGTTCCCCGGCGCCGGTGAGCCGCAGCCGCCGCCCGCGTTCGAACAGCTTCGAGCCGAGTTCGGCTTCCAGGGCCTGGATCTGCTCGGTGACGCTGGACTGCGCGTAGTGCAGCTCGGCGGCGGCGTGGGTGAAGTTGAGCGTCCGCGCGACGGCGCGGAAGGTGCGCAGGTGGCGCAGTTCCATGGCATCCCCCATCGGCGTTCCCGATACCCGTCATCGTAACTGCCTGCTTCCACCGGGATCACCGAGCGTCCAGGCTTTCGGTGTGGCAAGACTCCTCATCGGCCTTTCGCTGGGCTACTTCCTGGTCATGCTGGACACGACGATCGTGACGGTCGCGCTCCCGGCTCTCTCGCCGTCCCTGCCGGCACAGCAATGGATTTCGAACGGCTACACACTGACGTTCGCGGCGTTCCTGCTGACGGCGGGGGCATGGTCGGACCGCTTCGGCGCCCACCGGGTGTTCTCGGTCGGCCTGGTCTCGTTCGCGACGCTGTCCGGTTTGTCGGCGCTGTCGTTCTCGACCCCCATGCTGATCGCGCTCCGGGCACTTCTCGGAGTCGCGGGCGCCCTGCTGGTCCCGTCGTCGTTGTCCCTGATCGCGGCGGCCTACCCGGTGCCCGCCGCGCGGGCGAAGGCGATGGGGGTGTGGGCCGCGGTGAGCGGAACCGGCCTGGTGGCGGGCCCGCTCCTGGGCGGCCTCCTGACCGAGGCGTTCGGCTGGCGGGCGATCTTCCTGGTCAACGTCCCGGTGGCGGCGGTCGCCTGGACCCTCTCGCGGTCGGCTCCCGCGACCCCGGCAAGGCCCGGCCGGATCGACGTCCTGGGCCAGGTCTCGGCCGTAGCCGCTTTGTCGACACTGACGTACGCCCTGACCGAGAGCTCATGGGTTGCCTTGCTGCTCGCCGTCACCGCGGCCGCGGTGTTCGTACGGTCCCAGCGCCAACCGGAGGCGATGCTCCCGGCCCGCCTGTTCTGTAAACGCGCGTTCCCCCTGGGGCTGGTCGCGGGCGCGATCGCGAACTTCGGGTTGTCCGGAGTGCTGTTCGTGCTGTCGCTGTATTTCCAGGAAAAGCGCGGTTACCCACCATCGGCGACGGGCCTGGCCTTTCTGCCGCTGACGATCCCAACGGCATTCAACCCGATTTTCACCGGCCGCATGGTCGCCCGTTTCGGCCCCCGCATTCCGGCGGTCTCGGGCTTCCTGTTGATGTCGGCGGGCACGCTGACCCAGGCGTATTCGACCTCGGTGGCCCTCTCGGTGGTCGCATTGGCACTACTGGGCTTCGGAGTCTCACTGGCCATCCCCTCGCTACTGGCGGCGGTGGTCGCCGCGGCCCCACCCGAGCTGACCGGCACGGCCGGCGGCGCGTTGAACGCGTCCCGCCAGACGGGAGCCGTGCTGGGCGTGACGGTCCTCGGTGTTCTCTCATCCGGAACGTCGACGGCGTTCGCGTTGGCCGCCGCCGCTGTGGTGCTGCTCGCCGGCGCCGTGCTGGCCGTGTCCACTTTTTAGCAAGTTTTTGGACATTATCGCGGTTATTGACCACCGCGTGTCCTGGTAAACGGTCCTTCGGGATGCTTATCATCGTCGGCGTGCCCGGCTACAAGTATGATCTGTTCATCAGCTATCCCCGTCGGGGAACTGCGTCGAAATGGCTGCTGACCAACTTCTATCCCTGGCTTGTCGACTTTCTCATCGACGAAGTCGGTTCCGAACCGAAAATCTTCCTCGACAAGGGGATGCATCGCGGTGTGCACTGGCCTTCGCAGCTGGAGAGCGCCCTGCGGCACAGCAAGATCTTGGTTGCTGTCTTGTCGGCGCCTTACTTCACGTCGAAGTGGTGCATGGCCGAGTGGGGCAGTATGCAAGCGCGTGAGAAACTCCTCGGCCTGGCGAGCCCGCAATGCCCGCAGGGCTTGATCTACCCCATCCGCTACTCGGACTCGAACGCCTTCGAGGAAGAGGGACTCAGGCGATCGTGGTGGGACTTCAAAGGGCTGGACAACCCGGGGCCCGGGTACCAGGACACCCGGGACTGGCACTCCTTCCAGCAGAAGGTCAGGCAGTGTGCGCAAGACCTTGCTGAACTGCTGAAACAGGTACCTCCGTGGCAGTCGGACTGGCCGGTCATCGCGCACCCGGATCCGGTGCTGCCTCCACCGCCGCTGCTGCCGAGGTTCGGCTCATGACCGGGACTGTCATCACGTTCTACTCCTACAAAGGCGGAGTAGGGCGCAGCTTCACGCTGGCCAACGTCGCCCTCGTGCTGGCCAGGTGGGGTTACCGAGTCCTCACGATCGACTGGGATCTCGAGGCTCCGGGCCTGCACCACTACTTCCGTCCGCTGCTGCCCAAGATGCCCAAGGGCGGCGTCGTCGACCTGGCTTCCGATTTCCTCGCCGGCGCGGAACGCCCGGCTCGGCACGCGATCCGGCTCGATTTCGCGGAAGGTGAGGTCTCGCTGCTGGCCGCCGGCCGGCAAGACGCCGATTACACACGCAGAGTTCAGTCCATCGACTGGCAAGATCTTTACCGCGACGGGTTCGCGGAGTTCCTGGAGCGGTGCCGGGCCCAATGGACCGAGAAATACGACTTCGTCCTGATCGACAGCCGTACGGGGATCTCGGATATCGGCGGCATCTGCACCGCACACCTGCCCGATCGCCTGGTGGTCCTGTTCACCGCCAACCAGCAGAGCGTCGAAGGTGCCGTGGACATCGCGCACCTCGCGAACCTCGCTCGCGACCGGCTGCCCTACGACCGTCCGCCACACCTCGTGCTGCCGATCCTGTCCAGGTTGGACAACCGGGTCGAGTACCAGCGGGCCGAGGCCTGGCAACAACGGTGTGCGGAAGTCGCCTCACCGCTGTTTCGGAACTGGCTGGCCAAGAGTGTGACCCAGGACCTGATGCTGCGGCACACCACCGTGCCGTACGTGTCCTACTGGAGTTTCGGTGAGCAGTTGCCGGTCCTCGACGAACGCACCCCGTCGCCGGATCAGGTCTCGTTCGCCATGGAGACCGTCGCTGCTGTCCTGGCGCAGCAGTTCGACCGCACCGACCTGCTCGCCGACAACCGGGACGCGTACGTGGCCGCGGCCCGTACCCAGCGGCAGTCCTACGACCTGGACCTGCTGGTGTCGGTTCCCCGGCCGGAACCGAAGGTGGCCACGGAGCTGATCGAGGGGCTGGGCGAGTTCGGCCTGCGCGTGGATCGGTCGTTCTCCGGCGATCCGGCGTTCCTGGAGCAGACCGGCAACCCGGCCAAACACCTCTGCCTCGTCGTGGACGGTGGGGTGAGCCGGTGGCAATCGATGGAGGCGGAACGGTTCCTGCGGCACACCCTGGACGCCGACGCTGGACGGCAGCTCTTCTGCGTACTCACCCGAACGACCGACCCGGACCGGTTGCCGGCGTTTCTCCGCAACCTGCGGCTCTTCCAACTCGACGCCAGCACCCGGCCCCGCCAGGTCGCACGGCTGCTGCACGAGATCATCACGGACTCGGTGCCGAGCCGACCCGATTCCGACCAGGCCGCATTGCAGGATGCCGTCTCGGCGCTGAGCAAGGTGCCCACCGAAGTGGGGCATCGCGGACGTTGGCCCCTCGTCCAGCAGACGGTGGCCGATATGACCGCGGCGTGGCAGGACGGCGATATGCCGCTGCTCAAGGACCTCACGGTGGATCTCGAGCAGCTGAGCGAGGTCCGGGCGAACGGCAGCCGCTTCGCCGCGCCGGAAGGACTTCGCGAAGACATCGACGCACTGCTCAGCCGGATCGAGCGGCGGATCACCGTGTTCACCGAGTGAGGAGATCAAATGGCGGAGAAGTTCGGGACCGATGAGCGGGGCGCGCTCATCGCGCTGACCTTGGCGAACGAGGAGGTGCCGAATTCGGATCTGGTGAAGAACTATGGAGTGAGGCTTAGTCCGGCCGGTCGAGAGAAGCTGGAGACGGAAGGCTTCATCGCTGTGCGCGAAGAGGGCCGCCGTTACTACCTGCGGATCAAGGGCCCTGGCATCGCATGGTGCGAGGATCACCTCGCCGAGGTCGAGCCTCCACAGCGGCCCGGTCCTTTGGTCCGTGCGGTCTTCGAAGTCCTTCGGCGCTTGGTCGGCCAGCTGCGGGATCGCGGAGTTCGCCTGGTGGACTTCCTCTGCGGGGAGCGGGATGAGCAAGCCGAGCCTGTGGTTCCCGAGAGGAGCCTGCCCAGCGATCTCGAGACCTTGATCCGCCAGGCTTATCGGCAGCTTGCGGCCAGGCCTCAGCAGTTCGTGCGCTTGGCCCAGCTCCGGCCCAAGCTCAACGGAGCCGACAGGGCCGAAGTCGACGAGAAGCTGCTGGAGCTGATGAAGACCAGCAAGGTCCAGCTGGCTCCCGAATCGAACCGCAGGGGGCTCACCGACGAGGATCGCGCAGCGGCGATCCGAGTCGGCAGGGAGGACAAGCACCTTCTGTCGATCGGGGAGTCATGACCGAGGAACAGCAACGCCAAGCTCTGGCCGCGGTCCGGTTCAACTCGGCGGAGACGCCGGAGGACGTCTGGGGTACGTCACCCTTCCACGTCGAAGGACTGCACACGCTGGCCGAGAACCGGATTCGGGCGGGCATCCAGGACGCGAAGAACAGCCGGGGCCCGAGCCCGATCGGCCTCGCCCTGCAGGGGCAGAAAGGCGTCGGCAAGACCCATCTGCTCGGCCGGGTGAGACGAATCGTGCAGCGGGAAAGCGGCTACTTCTTCCTGATCGACATTTCCACCGGCAAGGCGTTCTGGGATGACGTCTTGCGTGCCATGCGGAGCGAACTGTGGCGCAAAGGAGACGACGGTGAGCTTCAGCTGACCAAGCTGCTGCGGAGGTTGTGCGAAAAGGCTGAAGTCGCCGAGCCGGTGGCCAAGGTCGTCCGCGGTGATGCGCCGCTCACGACGGCGGACCTCAACAGCTTCATCGGTGCGCTCCGCAGGGTCGATGCTCAAGTTGCCGTCGAGTGCGCTGACGGACTCCGGGCGCTCGTGTTGTACGCGGCGGCCGACAGCGAGTTGTCGGATACCGGCAAGGAATACCTGTCGAGTCTGGCGAGTGAAGAGAGTAAAACGGAACGCAGGCGCTGGGGCCTGCCTGCCGATCCGAAAGATCCGCGTGAGGTGGTCCGGGAGATTTCGCGAGTGCTCGCGCTGACCGGACCGAGTGTCGCCGCGATCGACCAGCTGGATTCTTTGATCACGAAGGTGGCCGACGAGTCCACCCGGGAATCGACCAGTGAGCTCGCGAAGATCGCCGACGGGCTGATGCAGTTGCGGGAGAAAACCCGGCGAACCTTGTCGATCGTGGCGTGCCTGCCGACGACGTGGAATCTGCTCGGGGAAGCGGCGACCGACTCGTTCGACGATCGGTTCACCGAAACACCGAATCTCGGTGCCATCGTCGACTCTCGGCTCGGCTGTGCGGTCGTGGAGAAGTGGCTCGAGGTGGCCTACCAGGGGATCGGCTTCAACCCGCCGCATCCGACGTGGCCCGTGGCGTCGGATGCGTTCGGTGCTTCCTGGAGCGCCTACACTCCGCGTCAGTTGCTGAGACGGATCCAGGAGCACGCCGAAGCGTGCTTGTACGGCAAGATCAGAGAACTGCCTTCCTTCGACGAAGAGCCCGTCGAAGTGGTGGTCGAGATCCCCCACGAACCCAGTGGGGAACCTCGCTACTTCGATGAGTTCGATCGTCAATTCGAAGATCTGCAGCAGCGCGCGGACGTGAAGTCCGCGATGAGCAGGCACTTGGTGGATGAGATCATGCCGGGGCTCGTCCAGGCCGCGCTGAAGTCGTGGATCACGGAAGTGGGCAACGACGACCGGTCCTGGGAAACCGAATCCTTGGACGGTGCCGGGGAACTCCACGCGGGACTGCGCCGCACCGTGGACGAGGAGCACGACGTCTGGGAGCAGTGGGTGTTCCGGGCGATCGCCTCCCAGCACGGCAACATCGTTTTGCGCAAGCTGCGGGAGGCCAGGTCGGCCGCCAAAGTTCAGGCGGGGGTGCGAAATCGGCACCTGGTCTTGATCCACGACGGGGGAAAGGGCTGGCGCGGTGGCGTGACCACCGATGAGCTCGGAAAGCTGGAGCGGCTCGGCAGCCCGCGTGTGCAGATCAGCGAGGCTGACATCCGGACGTTCTGGGCTCTCCGGCAGCTGCTCACCAGGCAGAGCTACCACCTGCTCAACTGGCTGGTCGCCCGCAAGCCGGCCAGCAAGACGGGTCTCATCCGCCAGATCCTGCCCGACCCGGGCCGGCCCGAGGGCAACCAGCGGGAGACCCGTCCGCCGCCGGTGAAGGACGAGTCCGAGCCGGAAGTGAAAGCCGGTGCATTCGCCCTCGGCATGGACGGCGAAATCCGCATCGAGCTCGAGTCCCTTCGCAAACACGCCGTCATCTTCGCCGGGTCCGGGACCGGGAAGACCGTTCTGCTACGCCGGATCATCGAGGAATGCGCCCTGCAGGGTGTCTCCGCCATCGTCCTGGATCCCAACAACGACCTGGCCCGGCTCGGCGATGCCTGGCCGGAACCCCCGGAAGCCTGGCGGCCCGGCGATGCGGAAGCCGCTGCCGGCTACCTCTCCGGGACCGAGGTCGTCGTCTGGACCCCCGGACGCGCTGCCGGGCGGCCGCTGAGTTTCCACCCGCTGCCCGACTTCGCCGGCGTCCGCGACGACGAGGACGAGTTCGCGGCGGCTGTCGAAGCCGCCGTGGCGCGGCTGATTCCACACGCACGGGTGAGCGGTGGGGCGAAGGCCGCCGTGCGGGGCCAGGCCGTTCTGCGGGAGGCGCTCACCTACTACGCGCGGATGGAGTCACGCAGCCTTTCGGGGTTCGTCGACGTGCTTGCCGAACTGCCGATGGGTGTCAGCAAGCTCGCCACGGGGACCAAGACCGCCGCCGACCTGGCCGAAACGCTGCGGGCCGCAATGGTCAACGATCCGCTGCTCGGCGGCTCGGGTGAGCCGGCCGATCCGGCCGTGCTGCTCACGCCATCGCCCGGCAAGCGGGCTCGGATTTCGGTGATCAGCTTCGTGGGACTGCCCTCCGACGAGCAGCGGCAGGGGTTCGTCAGCCAGCTCCAGCTGGAAGTGTTCGCCTGGATCAAGCGCCATCCCGCAGCCGACCGGCCGCTCGGTGGGCTGTTCGTCATGGACGAAGCCCAGACGATCGCGCCCTCCGGAGGGTGGACGGCGAGCACCCAGAGCACCATCATGCTGGCCTCCCAGGCCCGCAAGTACGGGCTCGGCCTGCTGCTCGCCACGCAGGCGCCGAAGGGCCTGCACAACCAGATCACCGGGAACGCGACCACGCAGTTCTTCGGCCGCCTGAACAGCCCGGCGCAGATTGCGGCGGCGAACGAAATGGCCAGGGCGAAGGGCAGCACCGTCGGGGACATCTCGCGGCTCGAACGCGGGCAGTTCTACGTGACCGGGGAGAAGTTCGGGTTCCGCCCGATGCGGGCCCCGTTGTGCCTGAGCCACCACCCACCCAGCCCGCTGAGGCTGGAGGAGGTGCTCGACCGGGCCCGGAAGGGCCGCTGACACGGAGGCCGCGTTCCGAGGGGGAACGCGGCCTCTGTGTGTACACCGTTGACCGCTCGGGAGGGAAACGGTCAACTCCTTGTCGCCGAATGGCGCGTGACGAATCCTGATTGCAGGGCGCAGAAATTCACAAAGCGCCCGGAACAATCACCTCTAGCAAGGAGGATTCGTCATGTCCTTGTCTTCGAAGCTGGCCAAAATCGGTGGCCCGGTGCTCGCCCTCTGCATCATCGCTGCGGCCCCCGTGATCGGCTCCAGCACGGCGTTCGCCGACGGCGACGGCGGGACACCGCCGCCCGTGACCACCACGGCTCCGCCGCCGGCGGGCACGGATGGCAACCCCTGGCACGGGTGAGGTGCGCCTGGCCGGCCGCGACTCGCTCGCGGCCGGCGACGGCAATTGCGCGCGGGCAATGAAAATGGTGTACTCGGACACGGTGGGAATGGAGGTCCGCATGGCCGAATCTTTTGGCGAGTTGTTGCGGGAATGCCGTGCGGCCGCCGGGATCTCGATGGGAGACCTGGCCAAGCGGGTCAACTACAGCAAGAGCTACATCAGCAAGATCGAGAACGACCTCAAGCCGCCCAACTCCACGCTGGCGCGGATCTGCGACGGAGTCCTGGACGCCGGCGGCGCGCTGATCGAGGTGGCGAACGAGATGCGGGCGCGCGCACAGTCCGAGAACACGCTGGACCGCCGCCAGATGCTGGCCGGCGCCGGGGCGGTGCTCGGTATCGCACTGGCCGGCGGGCCGCGTCCGATCCTGGACGAGCGTGCGGTCGCCGGACTGCGGGCGTCGTTCGAGCAGCTGCGGACGCTCGGCATGCAGACCAGCCCGGCGGTGATCCTCCAGCCGCTGGTCACCCAGACGCACACGGTGCACGCGCTGGCCAGGGGCAACCCCGAGCCCGTCCGGTCCCGGCTGCTCCTGCTCGCCGCCCGGATGGCCGAGTACACCGGGTGGTTGAGCCAGGAAGCCGGCAACGAGCACGACGCATTGTCGTGGACGAGGCACGCCGCTGAGGTGGCTCGAACCGCCGGTGACCGTGAGATCGCGACCTACGCGTACGTGCGGGAGGCCGGGCTGGCGCTCTACCGGCAGGACCCGATGGCCACGATCGACCTCGCCCGCCAGGCTCAGCGGCTCGGCAGGCCGGGCACGCGGACGTTCGGCCTGGCCGCGCGGCGGGAGGCACAGGGCCACGCACTGGCAGGCGACCGGACCGCATTCGAACGGGCGATGGACCTTGCCGCCGAGCCACCTAATACGTCCACTGTGGACGAGGGCGGGTACCCTGTGCTCGGCTCGACCGCGCCGGACCCGGTCGCGCTCGCCCGTGGCTGGTCGCTCGCCGACCTCGGACGACCCGGTGAGGCGGCGACCCTGCTGGGCGGGGAGCTGGCTCGGGTCCCGCTCGCCAACCGCCGCACCAGGGCGCGTTTCGGCGTGCGCCGGTCACTGGCTCACGCGCTGGACGGGGAGATCGACGAGAGCTGCCGGACACTGGCCGAGACGATCGAAGACGTGGCCCACGTCGATTCCTCGACAGTGCGCGCCGACCTGCGCGAGCTGAGCCGGTGTCTCAGCAGGTGGCGCGGCCACCACACCGTGCGGGAGATGTACCCCGAGCTGAGCCGCGTGCTGCACCGGCGCTGACGTCAGCGCGGGCCGCAGGCGCAGCTCAGTGTCGCGCGCTCCTGCCGCACCTCACCTGCTTCCGGCAGGTCGAGCGCGGCGAATTCGGCCTCCGCCGCGGCCCAGTGGGCGACGGCACCCGCGTGGTCCCCCAGCGCGTGCAGCGCCTCGGCGACGCCGCGGTGGGCCCGGGCCCGGTAGGCGCGATTGCCGCTCCCGTCGGCCATGTCCAGCGCCGACTTGCCGGCCGTGAGCGCTTCTCCCCGGGCACCCCGAGCCAGTGCGGTTGCGCCGCGGTCGAGGTAGAGCTGCGTGCGCAGGTCGGCGTCCGGCACGTTCGCCGCCACTTCCTTCGCCTTGTCGTGGTAGCGCCCGGCTTCGGCGTAGCGGCCGCGCTGGCGGTGCACGTTGCCGATGTTGTTCAGCGCGTAGGCCTCGACGCAGCGGTCGTCGACTTCTGCGGCGCACGCGTGCGCGTCCGTGTAGCTGGCCAACGCCTCCGTGAGCATTCCCAGCTTCTCCTGCACGGAACCGAGGTTGTTCAGCGTGTGCGCCACACCCTGGACGTGGCCGACCTCGCGCAGCATCCGCGCGGCCGCCGAGTGCTGACCCAGCGCGACGTCGAAGTTCCCGCGCTGCTCGTTCAGATACCCGAGCATGCTCAGCGCGTGAGCTTCGCCGCGCCGGTCTTCGCTCTGCTCGTACTTGGCCAGCGCGGCGGTGAGGTGGGCCATCGCATGGTCGTGCCGGCCCAGTTCCATCGTCGGGATGGCCAGCGCGCACAACGTCGCCGCTTCGCCGTGCGGGTCCTCGAGGCGGCGCCACTTGGGCAGCGCCTGGGCGGCCCGTTCGAGGGCTTCGGCGTGTTGCCCGCCCCGGTCGTGCGCGGTGGCCAGCCGCAACAGGACGTGCGCCTGGCCGTAGTCGTTGCCCTCGTCGGCGGAGACGATCTTCCACGCGAGCTCCAGGGTCCCGATCCAGTCCTCGAACTGGTTCGTCGTGTTGAAGTAGCGCCATAGCAGCACCGCGAGGCGCCAGGTGTGTTCCGGCTGGTCGTGTGTAGCGGCGTAGTTGATCGCGGCGACGAGGTTGTCGCGCTCGGCGACGATCCAGCGCAGCCCGGCGCCGGCGTCGGCGAAGACGGGCAGCACCGGCGAGGATCGGTCCAACCCGGGCAGCTGGGCGCGGTCGAACGGGTACGCGGCCGCGACCGCGGCGGCCAGCGTGACCAGGTAGAAGTCGAGCAGCCGCACCAGGGCTGCCCGCTGGTCAGGCGTCTCCCCGCTCGCGAACTCCTTCAGCGGGTCGAGCATGTGGTAGCGCTCCGGAGCGGTCTCCTCCAGCAGGCTCACCTCGTGCAGGTCGTTCAGCAGCAGGCGCGCCTCGGCCGGGGTGCAGCCCGCGAGCGCCGCGCCGCCGGCGATGTCGACGTCCGGCCCCGGCAGGCTGCCGAGCAGCCGGAACATGGTGCGCTGCGGTTCCCCGAGCTGCTGGTAGGACACCCTGACGGCGGCGGTGCCGTCGTCCGTGCCCCACGGTCCGTCGGCTTCGAGCAGGCGAAGCAGGTGCTCCAGCGGCCACCGATCGTGCCGCCGGAACAGCGCGGCCGCCACGCGGATGGGCATCGGCAGGAAGCCGCACCGCGTGACCACCGCGGAGACGTCGGCCGAGCGACCGCGCACCCGCGGCGGGTCCGTCAGCACGCGGAACAGATCGGTCGCCTCCCCGGGCGACAACGGTGCGAGCCGGACGTGCTCACCGGTGTCCGCGTCACCCATTCGGCGGCTCGTGACGACGGCGAGGCAGCCGTCCGCCTCCGGCAGCAGCGGCCGGATCTGCTCCGGCGTCGCGGCGTTGTCGAGCACCACCAGCGTGCGCGTGCCCCACAGCGTGTCCTGATAGAGCCGTACCTTCCGACCGACGGTGGCCGGGATCTGCTCGGCGGGCACACCGAGTTCGACGAGCAGCTCGGTGAGCGCGTCGCCGACCGCGGTCTCCGGCACGCCCGGGGTGAAGCCGTTGAGGCGGACCATGAGCTGGCCGTCGGCGAACCGGTCGCGAAGCCGGTGCGCTGCCTCGACGGCCAAGCCGGTCTTCCCGACACCCGGCGCACCGCTCACCCACACCGCGCGCCGTCCCGCCGAGGCGGCCGCCTCGATGGCTCCGATCTCCGCCACCCGGCCGGTGAACCCGCCGGGCCGCGATGGCAGCGAGCTGGGCGGATCACCGCGTTCCGCCCGAGCCGCAAGCTTGCGCAGCACGGGACCGGGCTCGATGCGGTGTGCGGTGAGAGCGGTGCGGGTGCCGTTGAAGACGCGCAGTGCCGCGGTCCGGTCTCCGCCGGCGAGCAGCGCGCGCATCAGGAGTTCGGCGTGGCGCTGGCCGGCCGGGTCGGCCTGGACGAGCGGCCGCAGCCGATCGCGCGCCGAGCGGTGGTCACCGGACTCGAGTTCCAGTTCGGCCAGGTCGCCGACTGCGTCGAGGTAGCTCTCGTCCGGGGAGATCACCTCGGCGCCGCCGACGCGGTCGATGTCGATGTCTTCGAGGAACTTCCCGCGCCACAGGCCGACCGCCGCACGCAGCAGGGTGATCGCCCGGCGCGGGTCGCCGGCGAGGGCCGCGGCGGCTTCGGTGCGCAGCCGGACGAACCGTGCGGTGTCGAGCTGGTCCTCGTCGACGCGCAGCAGGTACCCGGTCGGCGTCGTCTCGATGGTCACGTCGCCCGCGACCTGAACGATGTCGCGCAGCCGCTTGATGTAGCTGCGCACCAGGTTGGGCCGGATTTCCCGGCCGCCGGCCCAGACGATCTCGGTGAGACGGGCGGGCGTTACCGGCTTGTTCGCGTGGAGCAGCAGTACGACGAGGACGAATCGCTGCTGCTGGTCACCCAGTGCCACCGGGGCGCCGTCGTGCCACGCCTCCAGCGGGCCGAGCATCCGAAACTCCACGCGGCCTCCCCGGCCTCAGCTTGCGGTCCGTCTTTGACATCGCGCAATCGGCCGTAAGGGTTTCGAAAATCCGCATTTCTTCCACGTTCGATACACGCGCGCTTGCCAAGCTCCGCCGATCGATCAGGGGCGAAGGAGAAACCGGTATGGGGTCCGAGGTGTTGCCGTGTTACGTGGCTTGCGATGTTTCGCTGTCGATGGCCGACCACATCGACGAGCTGAACGCCGGGCTGCGCGAGTTCCGCGGTGCGGTCCACGCGGACGCGGCGGTCGCCGCCCGGGTTCTCTGCAGCGTGATCGGGTTCGCGGAGACACCGCAGGTGGTGCAGCCGCTGTTCCCGATGGACGACCTGGCCGCGATCCCGGCGCCCGGAGCGTGCGCCGGCACGAACTTCGGGCCGGTGTTCACTTTTCTGCGTGACGTGATCGAAGGGGACGTGCGCGCGTTGGAGGCGCACCGCGTGCGGGTCCACCGGCCGATCGTGTTCTTGCTGTCCGACGGCCAGCCGACGGACCCGGTGACCTGGCCGTCGGCGTTCGCGGCGCTGACGGATCCGGGGTGGACGCGCAACCCATGGGTGGTGACGTTCGGCCTCGGCGACGCCGACCAGGGGGCGTTGGCCCGGATCGGCACATTCCGGTCGTACCTCGGCCGCGACGGCGTCCGCGTGGGGACGGCGCTGATCGCCTCGGTGATGCACGTTCTGTCCACTTCCCGTCCACCGGCCGGTCGCACCATGCCCGGAGAGGAGACGCCATGGAAACGCACTGAAGGAGACCGACCGTGAGCGGGCGAGCTGAGCTGGTCCAGGAACTGAAGTTGCTCCGCAAGGGACGCGGTCTGCTGGGCAAGGTCGATGACCGGCTCGGTCCGGTGTTGAGATCGGCCTGCGCGGTGTCGGACGAGGACGGGATGGTGGCGGTCCGCCGGAAGGTGACGAGCCGGCTGACGGAGCTGGCGGGTCATCTCCCGGAGGACCTGAGAGTGGTGGTGCTGGCGGCCTTCGCGATCGGCGCGGAGGCCCGCCAGCCGCTTTACCAAGAGAGGGTGAAGTGGGCGGCGGAGAAACTGGACCGCGACCCGCGAACGGTTCGTCGGCGGGCGGACCAGGCGATCGACCTGCTGGCCGAGCTGGCGGTGGGAACGGCGGCGCTGACGCAGCCCACCGGCGACCGCTGGCACACCACGTCGCTGACGGTGGCGCTGGTGCTCGATCAGCCTCGGCCAACGGTCCTGGAACAGCGTCGCATCATCGCGGACGAGGACGGCCTCCGGTCGGTGGACCTGGCGGTTTCGCTGCCGTCGGGCCGTTCGGACCTTGCGGTGACGGTGTTGTACGGCGGCAGGCTGGTGGACCGTGGAATGGAAGCGAGCGACCGGTGGGGGTACAGGCTGGAGCTGCCCGGCCCGTTGGCCAGTGGTGAGCCGTGGGACTTGGCCATGCTGTTCCAGCTGCCTTCGGTGTCGTCACTGCGGCCACACATGGCCAGCGTCCCGCGGCAGCCGTGCGACCAGTTCGACCTGCGCATCCGATTCGGGGCGGACCGGCCGTCGGAGATCTGCGTCTTGGACGGCGCGTTCCAGCGGGACGTGTCGGACCCGGGCTATCGCGGACGGCGCCTCCCCGTCGACCAGGCGGGTGAGGTGCACCGGCAGTTCAGCCACCTCACCCCGGGCATGGCGTACGGAATGCGCTGGGAACGCCCGTGACCGCTGGTTGTTGCGACTTGTGGGCGGGGTGAATGGACCGCAGGTGCTCTGCCCGTTGCCGATGTGGAGCAGTGGCTGACGGACACCGGTTTGCCTTGTCCTGGCGAAGGTGTCGACCGGACATGTGGCCGACCGTGAGCTGAAACCAGGCTCTTGGGTGCCCCCGGCAGGATTCGAACCTGCGACACCCGCTTTAGGAGAGCGGTGCTCTATCCCCTGAGCTACGAGGGCCTGCTACTACCGGGTCAGCTTAGCTTGCCGGAGGGGCCCGCAGCAGCAGGGGCACGGATGGAGCAACCCGACGGACGTCGTCACCCAGGTGAGTGGTTCTCCGGGCCTGGGGAACCCGGCGATACACCCTGGCGCACCGCCCACCGCACCTGACCTGGACGGACCAGTGCCTCACCTGGTCGTGTCTGGTTTCGAACTGCTGAACAACAGTAGGTAACCTTCGTTAACGGGACGCGGGGAGCCGCCTCCTACTGGCTGTTGCGGAGGGCTTCGTTGATCAAGCTCATGTTCGCCGACGACGAGGAACTGGTGCGCTCGGGGTTGCGCGCGATGATGTCCGGGGCCCAGGACATCGAGATCGTGGGCGAGGCGAGCGACGGCAGATCCGCCGTGGAAGTTGCCCGGCGGTATCACCCCGATGTGGCCCTGCTCGACATCAAGATGCGGGCCCCTGACGACGGCATTCGCGCTCTCCGGGCCATCCTCGCCCTCCCCGATCCGCCCACCGTGGCCATGCTGACCACCTTCGACATCGACGAATACGTCAGTCTCGCGCTGCGGCTCGGGGCCAACGGCTTCCTGCTCAAGGACATCGACCCCGCCGCGCTGCTGCGGGCCGTGCGGGATCTGAGCCGGGGTGGTGCCGTGCTGGATCCGGGGGTGGCCGCGCGGATGGTTCAGTCGCACCGGGATGAACAACGCGCTGCTCAGCCCGCCCGGAAGCTGCTCGCCTCGCTGTCCGAACGGGAGCGTGAAGTCGTCGCGCTGATCGGGCAGGGCCTGTCCAACGCCGAGATCGGCGGGCGGCTGCACCTCTCCGAAGCCACCGTCAAGGGGTACGTCTCCGCCGTGCTCTCCAAGATCGGCGCGGCCAACCGGGTGCAGGCCGCGCTGCTGGCCTACCGCGGTGGTCTGCTCGACCAGTAGATGCTGCTCACGGCGCTGGAGTTGGTCGGGCTCGTCGCCTTCGCCGCGTCCGGGGCGCTCGCCGCGGTGCGGGCGCGGCTCGATGTCTTCGGCGTCGTCGTGGTCGGGCTCACCACCGCGCTCGGCGGCGGCGTCATCCGGGACGTCCTGCTCGGCATCCACCCGCCCACGACGCTGCGGAACTGGCCCTACCTCGCCGTCTGCGCCGGGACCGCCCTGGTCGTCTTCGTCTTCCACCCGCAGGTGGCGCGGCTACGGCGCGGCGTTCTGCTGGCGGATGCGCTCGGGCTCGGCGTCTTCGCCACCGCCGGGACGACCATCGCGCTCAACGCCGGCGCCACCGTCTACGCCGCGTGTCTGATCGGGATGACGACCGGCATCGGCGGCGGGGCCGTGCGCGATCTGCTGCTCCGGGAAATCCCGCTCGTCCTGCGGAAGGAGATCTACGCCGTGGCCGCGCTCGCCGGCTCGGCGCTCGTCGCCTTCGGTCACTCTCTGCGACTTCCGGAAGGGCTCGTGACCGTCGTCGCGGCCGCTGTCGTGGTTTCCATCAGGATGATCGCGCTCTGGCGGCACTGGAACGCGCCGGTCGCGCGCGGCCCCGAGTGAGAAATCCTTTGTGAGTTCTGCGTGTGTTCTTAGGCGGGTCTCAGCACGCTGCGTAAAACTAGCGCCATGCGCATCCTTGTGGTGGACGACGACCGCGCCGTCCGTGAGTCGCTCCGGCGGTCCCTGGAGTTCAACGGCTACCAGGTCCAGCTGGCCAGTGACGGTGCGCAGGCCCTGGAGGCGATCATCGCCGACCGGCCGGACGCGATGGTGCTGGACGTCATGATGCCCCGGCTCGACGGCCTGGAGGTCGCCCGCCGCCTGCGCAGCACCGGTGACGACCTGCCGATCCTGGTGCTCACCGCCCGCGACACCGTCTCCGACCGGGTGTCCGGCCTGGACGCCGGCGCCGACGACTACCTGCCGAAGCCGTTCGCGCTCGAGGAGCTGCTCGCCCGGCTGCGGGCGCTGCTGCGCCGCGCCGTCCCCGAAGGCCAGAACGGCCAGGCCTCGGAGTCCCTGGCCTTCGCGGACCTGACGCTGGACCCCGGCACGCGGGAGGTCCGCCGCGGTGACCGCGAGATCAGCCTGACCCGGACCGAATTCGCCCTGCTGGAACTGTTCCTTTCCTACCCGAAGCACGTCCTCACGCGTGGCCGGATCCTGGAGGAAGTATGGGGTTACGACTTCCCGACGTCGGGCAACGCGCTGGAGGTCTACGTCGGCTACTTGCGCCGCAAGACGGAGGCCGAGGGGGAGCCGAGACTGATCCACACGGTGCGGGGAGTGGGGTACGTCCTGAGGGAAACCCCGCCGTGACCGAACCGGGCGATCCCCGCGGCACGCGCTGGGGCGCCCGCCGGTTCTCGCTGCGCGGCCGGGTGACGCTGCTCGCGGCCGCCTGCGTCGCCGGCGCCGTCGCGCTGGTTTCGATCGGCGCGTACATGGTCGTGCGCAGCAACCTCTACCAGCAGCTCGACGACAGCTTGCTGGCGCGCGCGCAAGCGGCGGCCAACTCGCCGCAGGTGCAGACCGAGCTGCGGCAGGTGCCCGGCGCGTTCCTGGCCAGCGCCGACCTGCAGATCGGGCAGCTCAACGCGGCGCCCGACGTCCAGCACGCCGTGATGACCTACCCGCTGTCGAGCTCGCCGCCGCCGTTCGGGCCGGACGAGCTGGCCGTCGCGAACGGCGATTCGGCGGAGTCGCTGCGGACGGACTTCCGCTCCGACAGCCGCGTGGTCGCCCTGCCGACGGGGCACGGCGAGGCCATCGTGCTGGCCCAGTCGATGGGCCCGACCAAGCGCACGCTGAACGAGCTCGCGCTGGTGCTCTTCCTGATCGGCGGCGCCGGCATCCTGGTCGCCGCCGCGGCGGGCACCGCGGTGGCGCGCACCGGCCTGCGCCCGGTCGACCGGCTGACGTCGGCCGCCGAGCGCGTCGCCAAGACCGGCGACCTGCGGCCCATCCCGGTCAGCGGCGACGACGAGCTCGCGCGGCTCACCCAGACCTTCAACACCATGCTCGGCACGGTCGCGGACTCGCAGGAACGCCAGCGCCAGCTGGTCGCGGACGCGGGGCACGAGCTCCGGACGCCGTTGACGTCCCTGCGCACCAACCTCGAGCTGCTGCTCGCCGCGAGCAAACCGGGCGCGCCGCCACTGCGGAACGAGGACCGCGTCGACATCATCGCGGACATCAGCGGCCAGCTCGACGAGCTGACGCAGCTCATCGGCGACCTGGTCGAGCTCGCGCGCCAGGACGAGCCGCGCGAGCGCTTCGAGCGTGTCGAGCTGCTGGAGGTCGTCGAGCGGGCGCTCGACCGGGCACGGCGGCGTGCGGGCGAGATCAACTTCGACGTCTCGCTGCAGCCGTGGGTGCTCACCGGCGACAACAGCTCGCTCGAACGCGCGGTGCTGAACCTGCTCGACAACGCGGTCAAGTTCTCGCCGCCCGACGCGACGGTCTGGGTGCGGCTGTACCCGCTCGGCGACGGCACCGCCGTGGTCGAGGTCGCGGACGCCGGGCCGGGCATCGCCGAAGAAGACCTGCCCAAGGTGTTCGACCGCTTCTACCGGTCGTCGGAGGCCCGGACGCTGCCGGGTTCGGGCCTGGGGCTGGCGATCGTGAAGCACGCGGCCGAGCGGCACGGCGGAGCGGTGTACGCCTCGCAGGCGCCCGAAGGCGGCGCGTTGATGACGATCCGGCTGCCGGGGGCGCCCGGCTGATCCGGGCCCGCGGCATCCACCGGAATCGGGCGGGGAGCACCGGCCGTTGCCTTTTGGTGCGCTCGTGAGCTGACGCGTTCTCCGCCGTTGTTCGGCTGGCTTACGGGACGTCCGTTCCTGTCCACGTCATGACCTGGTGTTTCGAAGTTCACCCTCGCCGGGTCTGCGGATCCTGTGTTTAGTCGTGTAGGATTTTGTGTAATTGGCTGGACGGACGGAGTGAACGGTGCTGGCGCGTCAGCGACAGGCGGTGATCCTGGAAGAGGCCCGCCGGACCGGTGCGGTCCGCGTGAGTGACCTCGTGACCAGGCTGGGCGTGTCCGACATGACGGTGCGTCGCGACCTCGACGTCCTCGCCGGCCGAGGACTCGTCGAAAAGGTGTACGGCGGCGCCACTTCGGTCGTCGGCAAGAGCACCGACGAACCCGGCTTCGAGGCCAAGTCCGTGCGTCAGCGGGCGCAAAAGGAAGCCATCGCCGAACTCGCCGCGACGCTGATCCGGCCCGGCACCGCGATCGGCATCTCCGCCGGCACCACCACGTGGACGCTGGCGCGAGCGCTCGACAACATCCCCGGGCTCACCATCGTGACCAACTCGATCCAGGTCGCCGACGTGCTCCGCGGGTCGACGCAGCCGGATCGCACCGTCGTGCTCACCGGCGGCGTGCGGACGCCGTCGGACGCGCTGGTCGGGCCGGTCGCCGTGCACAGCCTGCGGTCGCTGCACCTGGACGCCGTCTTCCTCGGCGTGCACGGGATGTTCGACGGGCCGGGGTTCACGACCCCGAACCTCACCGAGAGCGAGACCGACCGCGCGCTGGTCGAGGCCGGGCGCAAGCTGGTCGTGCTCGCCGACCACACGAAGTGGGGCACCGTCGGGATCTCGACGATCGCCGACCTGGACGAGGCCGACGTCGTCGTCACCGATGACGGGATTTCCGACGAGGCCAAGGAAATTCTCGCCGAACGGGCGGGAGAACTCATGATCGCCGAGACGGCGGAGACGGACGAGGCCCAAGAAGCGTGAAGCGCACCGTACGACACCTGGCCGACGGCCGGGACATCATCTACTTCGACCAGCCCGGCGCGCCCGACCGCGTCGCCGAGGACACCCGTGACCTGCCGCCGGTTTCGGCCGCGTCGGAGATCCGGCTGGACCCGCTGACCGGCGAGTGGGTCGCGATGGCCGCGCACCGGCAGACGCGGACCTACAAGCCGCCGGCGGACCTCTGCCCCCTGTGCCCGAGCAAGCCCGGCAAACCGAGCGAGATCCCCGAAAGCGATTACGACGTCGTCGTCTTCGAGAACCGGTTCCCGTCCTTCGCCGAGGACGTCGTCGGCGAGCCGTCCACTGTGGATGGTTTCGGGCTGGTGCCGGTGCGGCCCGGCCGCGGCCGGTGCGAGGTCGTCTGCTTCACGAGCAACCACGACGGATCCTTCGCGCAGCTGAGTGCCGAGCAGGTGCGGGCCGTGGTGGACGCGTGGGCGGACCGCACGACCGGGTTGTCCGCGGTCCCCGGCGTCGAGCAGGTGTTCCCGTTCGAGAACCGCGGCGAAGAAATCGGCGTCACGCTGTCGCACCCGCACGGGCAGATCTACGGCTACCCGTTCGTCACCCCGAAGACCGAGCGGATGCTCGACGTCGCCCGCGCCTACCAGGCCGAGCACGGCCGCCCGGTGCTCGGGGACGTGCTCGCCGCCGAACGCAAGTCCGGCGCGCGCGTGGTGACCTCCGGCGAGCACTGGACGGCGTACGTGCCGCCGGCGGCCCGCTGGCCGGTCCAGGTGCAGATCGTGCCGCACCGGCAGGTTCCGGACATCCCGGCGCTGACCGATGCCGAGCGCGACGACTTCGCGAACGTCTACCTCGACGTGCTGCGCCGCTGCGACGCGCTGTACGACCGGCCGCTGCCGTACATCGCGGCGTGGCACCAGGCGCCGGTGCACCGCGACCGGGACCTCGGCTGGCTGCACCTGGAGCTGTTCTCCGTGCTGCGCGCGAAGGACAAGCTGAAGTACCTGGCGGGGTCCGAGTCGGGCATGGCGGTGTGGATCAACGACGCGACGCCGGAGCAAATCGCCGAACGGCTCCGCGCGGCGGGCTGATCCCGGCATACTCATCTCCGATGCACAGGTTCGGCTCAGGAACCTCTCAGGACCATCGCGCAAGGTGAGGACATGACCGAGAACGACCCCAGCGCGCACGACCCCGCGAACCCGCGGCACCCCGAGACCGGCCAGCAGCCGGCCCAGGGCGGTTGGGCGGGGCACCCGTACGGTGAGCAGGCCCAGCCCGAGTCCGGCGGTGCGCCGCAGTACTCCGAGCCGTCCTACCACGCGGTGACCGGGGCCGATCCGGCGTACGGCGGGCAAGCCTCGAACCCGTGGTCCGCCCAGGGTGCGCAGATGCCGTCCGGCCCGACCCAGCAGAGCGTCTACCCGCCGCCGAACCCGTACGGGCAGCCCGGCACGTCCGGCTACCCCGTGGCCGCGCCGGAGCCCAAGCGCTCCGGCGGGAAGCTGCTCGCCGGCGTCGCGCTGGTCGCGCTGCTGGTCGGTGGCATCGCGGGCGGGACGGTCGGGTACTTCACCGCCGGGTCGTCCGGCCCGACCGGCAATGCGCTCAACGCGCCGAAGCCGGCCCAGCAGACGGGCAACGCGCCCGCCGGCTCGGTCGAGGCCGTCGCGCAGAAGCTGTCGCCGAGCGTCGTCGAGCTGCAGGTCAGCGGGCAGCAGGGGGCCGGCGAAGGCTCCGGGTTCGTCATCAGCACCGACGGCTACATCCTGACGAACAACCACGTCGTCGAGGTCGCCGCGAACGGCGGGCAGATCCAGGCGGTGTTCCAGGACGGCAAGAAGGCCGCCGCCAAGGTCGTCGGCCGCGACCCGACGACGGACATCGCGGTCGTCAAGGTCACCGGGGTCGGCAACCTGACCCCGGTCGAGCTCGGCCGCTCCGACGACCTGCGGGTCGGCCAGTCGGTGGTGGCCATCGGCTCGCCGTTCGAGCTGGCCGGCACGGTCACCTCGGGCATCGTCAGCTCGCTGCACCGGCCGGTGCGCGCGGGCGGCAGCAGCGGCGACCAGACCACGGTGATGGACGCGGTCCAGACCGACGCGGCGATCAACCCGGGCAACTCGGGTGGGCCGCTGGCGAACATGTCCGGCCAGGTCATCGGCATCAACTCCGCGATCTACAGCCCGCAGTCGGCGTCCGGTGGCCAGGGCCAGGGCGCGTCCGAAGGCGGCAACGTCGGCATCGGCTTCGCCATCCCGATCGACCAGGCCCGCCGCACCGCGGACACGATCATCAAGACCGGCCAGGCGGTGCAGACCTACATCGGCGCGGAGGTCAAGGACGCCCCGCAGGGCGGCGCCGAGCTCGGCGCCATCAAGCCCGGCAGCCCGGCGGAGAAGGCCGGCCTGAAGGCGGGCGACGTCGTCACCAAGATCGACGAACGCCCGATCGACTCGGCCGACACACTGGTCGCGGCGGTCCGCACCCGGGCCCCGGACGAAAAGGCGACGTTCACGCTCGCCGACGGCCGCACGGCCGAGGTGACGTTCGGCGGGCAGCCCGTCCAGCCCAACTGACCCGGTTCAGACGCTCGGCCGCCCTGGGGCGGCCGAGACCAACTTCGGCTCGACCCCCGACTTCGGGGCCGGACCCACAAGGCCACGCGCGACCAGGCACTCGATGCCGGTCGCGCGTGGCCGCATTTGTGCCCTGACCTGGACCTGACCGGTCAGGGGCCGGGACGGTCGGCCGGCGTACCGGGGAGGTCGGCCGGCGTGCCGGGAGGGTCGGCCGGAGTCTCTGGAGGGTCGGTTGGCGTGCCTGGGGGGTCGGTTGGCGTGCTGGGAGGGGCATCTTGCGTGCCTGGAGGGGTATCGCGCGTGATTGGGGAGGCATCACGCGTGATTGGAGGGTCAGCACGCGTGATTGGCGGGGCGACACGGGTGGGGCGGGGGATGAGACGGTGGCGGAGGGCGGTCAGGAGCACGGCCAGCCAGACCGTGGCCAGGGTGAGGGCCAGTGCGGGGGCCGGGTTGGTGTCGTGGAGGCCGGGCATTGGTGCGGTTCCGTACGGGCGCCAGAACAGCGGGAACGCCAGGATGGCCAGGACCCCGGTGATGACTGTGCCGGCCACCACCGGGGTCTTCCATGGGTGCGGCAGGACGCGGGACAGGACGATGCCGAGCAGGGCCGTCAGCGGGGCGATGACCGCGTCGTTGAGGATCGGGCCGCCGATGATCCAGCCGACCGTCCCGAAGACGTCCGGACGTAGGGGCAGCGCGTACTCCGCGAACAGCACCACACCCCACGCCAGGGCCGCGAGGCCTGGCAACGCGAGGAGCACTCGGGCGGTCTTCACAGCGCCTCCAGCTTCGTGACCCACTTCGTCTGCAGCACGCCGGGGCGGTTCGGGGCGATGATCCGGCAGGGGAAGCCGTGGTCGGGGGCGAGGACCTCGCCGTTCAGCTCCAAGGCCAGCAACGTCAGCTCGTCGGCCGTGTGTTCGCCCGGGAGCACGCTGACGCCGTACAGCCCGCCACGCTCCGAGGAGGACACCCGGACGGCCGTGCCCGGTGCCGCGCCGGCGGCTTTCAGGAGCGTGGGCAGGGAGATTCCGCGCCAGGTGGCCGACTGGCTCCAGCCCTCCACACACGCGATCGGGAGCTCCGCCGTCGTTTGCGGGAGGGCGCGCAGCTCGTCGAGCGAGAACTTCATCGTGCCGCGCGGAGTCACCACCGAGAGCCGCCAGGCCGGCGACCACGTGACACCCGCGGCCGCCGCCGTGCGGTTCACCGGGAGGTCCTGCGTGCCCTTACCGGATCGCCAGGAAAGGGCGGAGACGCCGCGCAGGAACGGGACCGTCGCGCCGGCGGTGGCCACGACCGCGACACCGGTCGCCAGCCCGGTGGTCACCAGGAAACCCCGCCGGGACAGCCCCTCGGCCGGCGCCTCCGCCACGGTGGTGGCCCGGCTCAGGCCGCGGCGGATGATCGGCAGCTTCACCGCGACGTGCACCAGGATCGAGCCGATCGCCAGCCACGCGACCGCGTAGTGCACCTGGGGGAAGTAGAAGGCCCAAGGGTAGTTCTGCGCGACGTTCAGCAGCCCGGTCGTCAGCTCGAAGAACGCCGCACCGGACAGCACCAGGATCGACAGCCGCTCCAGGGCGTGCGGCAGCGAGCGGACGAGCGGCCGGCCGAACAGCTTCGGGTAGACACTCCACAGCTTCGCCAGCAGCAACGGGATCGACGCCACGCCGGAGATCACGTGCAGCCCCTGGGTGACGCGGTAGAGCCCGATCGGCCGGCTGGGCCAGGAGAACCACCCCGGCGGGTGCTGGATCAGGTGGCTGATCAGCCCCGTCACGAAGCACGTCGTGAACGTGATCGCGAGCGCCAGGCCGATCTTCGACGTCACGCGTTCGTGGTGCGCCGGGGCCTGGAACTGCTCTTCTGCCGGAATCGGGAGCTTCACGGCCGCTCCAATCGCGCGAACCAGCGGTGCCCGTGCCGGGTGGTCCAGTCGACGCGCAACCCGGCGCGCACGGCGACCTCGGCGATCGCATCGACCCCGACCCAGGCCCAGGTGAACCAGGCGACGTCGGCGTGGCCGGGCCGGAGCCGGACCCGCTCGTGCCGCAGGCCTCGCCCGGGTGGCTCCAGTTCGACGAGGATGTCGCCGCCCGGTGCGACCAGCCGCGCCGTGCGCCGCAGCAGCGCGGCCGGGTCGCCGCCGATGCCGATGTTGCCGTCCGCGAGCAGGGCGTGCCGCCACCGCCCTTCGCCGGGCAGGCGGTCGAAGAGGTTGCGCTGCAAGGCACTTCCACCACGGCGCCGGGTCAGCCTGACGGCCGTGCGCGAGCTGTCCACGCCCAGCGCGGCGACTCCGCGACCGGCCAGCGCCGCGGTGAGCCTGCCGGGCCCGCACCCGAGGTCGATCGTGGGGCCGGAGCACGCGTCGAGCAGGACGTCGTCACCCTCGGACGGCTCCGCCCAGCGTTCCACCGCCAGCTCGATCCGCTCGCCACTGGCCAGCTCGAGCCAGCACTGGTGGCCGAGCAGGCCGCGGTCGAACTCGTGGCCGGTGCTCACCGGAGCCGTCATCACGCCACCGCCCGTCCGCCGACCGCCGCGACGGCGCGGGCGAACCGGCCGCCCGGGCACGCCGCCGCCACCGACCGGGCGTCCGCCATGGTGTCCACATCGGACAGCAGGGCGGCGCGCCGCGGCCGCAGCCCGCACGCGGTCAGGGCGCGCAGGGTGCGCTCCCCGGTGTCTTCGCGGGACATCGGGACGTCCTTGAGGGCTTGCGCGTGCCGCGGCTCGGCGAGGCCCAGCGCCCACCAGCCGCCGTCCGCGGCCGGCCCGAGCACCGAGTCGTGGCCGCCGTGCAGGACCGGTGCGGCGGCCGCGGCGAGCGACTCCGGCGTGACCTGCGGGGTGTCCATGCCGATCTGGAGCACCGGCAGGCCGGCGTGCACCTGGGCGGCGTCCGCGTGGGCGTTCGCCAGCCGGGCGCCGAAATCGTGGCCACGCTGCGGGATCGTGGTGACGTAGCGGAGCGCCATGCCGATCTCGATGGGCCGGGCGGCCGCGCCGAGGTCGCCGGTCATCGCGACGACGGGCTCGGCGCTGGGCACCGCGCAGACGGCGTCGAGCGTGTCGAGCAACGCGGCCGCGGCGATCTCGGCCGCCTGAGCCGGGGTGGCGGGCGGGCACAGCCGGGTCTTGGCCAGCCCCGGGACGGGCGCCTTGGCCACCACCAGCAGGATGAACGGACGGGTCATCGGGCCAGCACCCGCCCGAAGTCGCGGACCGCGCGCAGTGTGCCCCGCACCGACCCGGACACCTTCGACTTCGTCCCTTTGGCACGCTCGCCGTAGCGGACGTCGAACTCGCTGACCCGCCACCCGGCGCGCTGGGCCTTGATCAGCAGCTCCAGAGGGTAGCCGAACGCGCGGTCGGTGACGTCCAGGCGGAGCAGGGCGAGCCGGTCCGCGGCACGCAGGGGCGCGATGTCCCGCACCGGCAGTCCGCGGCTGCGCAACAGCGTCGCCAGCACGACGTTGCCCACCCTCGCGTGCCATGGCCACACGCCCGGGCCGGTCGGCACCCGGCGTCCGACGGCCAGGTCCGCGCCGCGTTCGACCGCGGTCACCAGGCGCGGCAGGTCGGCGAGGTCCAGGGACCCGTCGGCGTCGGCGAAGCACACGATGTCCGCGGTGGCGGCTTCCAGCCCCGCGTGCACGGCCGCGCCGTAGCCCCGGCGCGGCTCGTGGATGACCTTCGCGCCGAGCGAGGCCGCCACTTCCGGTGAGCCGTCGGCCGAGCCGTTGTCGACCACGATCGCGCGGTAGCCCGGCGGCAGGCCGGCCAGTACGGCGGGGAGGGCACCCGCTTCGTCGAGGCAAGGGAGGACGACGTCCACTTCCAAGTCAGTCACGGCGCCGACCGTAAGGCCGTCCGAAACGTCGCAGAACCCTTGCGGGGCTTACCGAATCATGACATCGGACGAGTTCTTACCGCGTCGTTACGGCTCCGGTTTCCCGGGCGCGGATCACCCGCCGTGACCCTAGGGTGGGCGACGATGAGCGAGCCGACCTCGGCAGCCCGGCTCGCCGAGCCGCCTGCCCGCGAACCCGAAGCCCCGGTCTCCGGCCGCCGCGCCGACCTCCTTGCCGTCGCCGCGGCGGTGGTGCTCGTCGCCGCGGCCACCGCTGTCGGCCTCTACTACAACCGGCCGCACTCCGGCGTGATCATCTTCGTGTCCGCGCCGCCGCTGTTCGCCGACTGGCTGCCGCACGTCGGCCCGGGCTCGGTGTTCGCCGTGCTCGTCGCGGTCGCGGTGGTGCTCCACGGCCCGGCGCTGGCCGCCCACCTGCCGTGGCGCCGCGCGCTCGCCGCCGGCTACCTCGCCTCGCTCACCTGGATCTTCTCGCTGACCATGGTCGACGGCTGGGCGCGGGGGTTCGCCGGGCACCTGACCATTCCCCAGGAGTACCTCCACGAGGTCCCGGGGATCACCGACATCCCGCTGATGCTGCGCGAGTTCTCCTCCCGCATTCTCGACTTCCGGCCCGAATCCTGGACGACACACGTGTCCGGCCACCCGCCGGGCGCGACGCTCGTCTTCGTCTGGCTGGACCGGCTCGGACTGCACGGCGGCGCGTGGGCGGCCACGGCCGTGGTCCTCGTGGGCAGCCTGGTCGCGGTGGCCGTGCCGGCCACGGTCGCCCTGCTCGGCCGGCCCGAGGCGGCCCGCGCGGTGCTGCCGTTCGCCGTCCTCACCCCGGGCGCGGTGTGGATCGGCGTCTCGGCGGACGGCCTCTTCGCCGGGGTGACCGCCACCGGGCTGGCGCTGCTCGCGCTGTCCGCGACGGGGTTCACCCACGGCCGCCGGTACGCCGTTCCGGCCGGGCTGGCCGCCGGGGTGCTGCTCGGCTTCGGGATCTTCCTGTCGTACGGCCTGGTGCTGCTCGGCCTGCTCGCCCTGGCCGTCGCCGTCCTCGGCCGGCAGTGGCGGGCGGCGGCACTGGCGATCGTCGCGGCCCTCGCCGTCGTCGGCGTCTTCGCCTGGGCGGGGTTCTGGTGGCTCGACGGCTATCACCTGGTCGTCGAGCGCTACTACCAGGGGGTGGCGCTGGTCCGGCCCTACTCGTACTGGGTGTGGGCCGACCTCGCCGCGGTGACCGTCGCGCTCGGCCCCGCCGTCGTGGCCGCCGTCCGGCGCGGGTTCGGGGCTCCGCGCCGGGCCTTGCTCACCGATCCGGTCCTCCTGCTCGGGCTCGCCGCCCTGGCCGCCATCCTCTTCGCCGACGTCTCGGGCCTGTCGAAAGCCGAGACCGAACGGATCTGGCTACCGTTCGGGGTGTGGTTGCTGCCGTTGACGGCGCTGCTGCCGCGACCCGGCCGCCAGTGGTGGCTGGCCGCACAGGCGGCGACGGCGCTGGCGGTCAACCACCTGCTGCTGACGGGCTGGTGAGGGAGACGTGATGAGCGATCAGGCCGGGCGCGTGCTCGTGGTCGACGACGACGAGACGGTCCGCGACGTCGTCCGCCGCTACCTCGAGGTGGCCGGGTTCACCGTCGACATGGCCGGCAACGGCGCCGAGGGGCTGGCGAAGTTCGCCGCGCACGAGCCCGACCTGGTCGTGCTCGACGTCATGATGCCGGGGATCAACGGCCTGGAGGTGTGCAAGCGGCTGCGCCAGGTCAGCCAGGTACCGATCGTCATGCTCACCGCCCTCGGCGAGGAGGAGAACCGCATCGCCGGCCTCCAGCTCGGCGCCGACGACTACGTGACGAAACCGTTCAGCCCCAAGGAACTCGCCCTCCGCGTGGCCTCGGTGCTGCGCCGGGCCCGGATGCCGCGCCCGGCGCCGGCCGCTGCCGAGCTCGTGGACGGCGACCTGCGCCTGCAGATGAACGCGCGCACCGCGACCCTCCGCGGCCGTGAACTGCCGCTGACCACCCGGGAGTTCGACCTGCTGGCGTTCTTCCTCGCCCACCCCGGCGTGGCGTACTCGCGCGCGGACCTGCTCGAAAAGGTGTGGAGCTGGGACTTCGGCGATCAGTCCACTGTGACCGTCCACGTGCGACGGTTGCGCGAGAAGATCGAGCGCGACCCGGCCAAGCCGACCCGGGTGGCGACGGTGTGGGGTGTCGGCTACCGCTACGACCGGGAGCAGCCATGATCGGTTCGGGCGAGCCCTTGCCGGAGATGCTGACGCACCTCTGGCACATCCTGCCGTTCGCGTTGATGTTCTCGCTGCCGGTCGCGGCGCTGGGCGGCGTGGCGTTGTACGTCCTGCGCCGCGGTTCGCTGGCCACCACGCTCACGGTGCTGGTGCTGATCCCGGTGCTCGCCACGCTGGTCGGCGTCCTGGGGATCAGCGGGTTCATGTTCACCCCGGCGCTGACCACGATGCTCCTGGTCTGCCTGCTCGTCGGGCTGGTCACCGTGCCCGCGGCGATCATCCTCGGCCGGGCCATCGCACGCCGCAGCGTGTGGGAACGCGAGGCACGCGAGCGCGAACGCGCCGCCGAGGCGTCGCGGCGCGAACTGGTGGCCTGGATCAGCCACGACCTGCGCAGCCCGCTGGCCGGGATCCAGGCGATGGCCGAGGCACTGGCCGACGGCGTGGTGTCCGAACGCGACGAGGTCGCCGACTACGCCCAGCGGATCAGCGGCGAGACCCGGCGGCTGTCCGCGATGGTCGGCGACCTGTTCGAGCTTTCGCGGATCACCGCGGGGGCCCTGGAGCTCACGATGTCCGCGGTGCCGCTGCGGGACGTCGTGAGCGACGCCGTGGCCGCCCAGGCGCCGGTGGCCCACCGGAAGCGGGTCCGGGTCCTCGCCAGGGCGTCGACCTGGCCGGTGGTGACCGGCAGCGACCCGGAACTGGCCCGGATCGTGCGGAACCTGGTCTCCAACGCGATCCGGCACACCCCGCCTGACGGGACGGTGGCGGTGCAGATCGGCGTCGACGGCGATGAGGCCCTGCTCGCCGTGGACGACTCCTGCGGCGGCATCCCGGACGACGAGATCACCCGGGTCTTCGACGTGGCTTTCCGCGGGACGCAGGCGCGGACGCCCGAGCGCGGCGGGACGACCAGCGGGGGCGGCCTCGGCCTGGCCATCGCCAAGGGGCTGGTCGAGGCGCACCGCGGGCGGATCGGGGTGCACAACCACGGGCCTGGGTGCCGGTTCGAGGTGCGCCTGCCGCTCGCGATGCCCTAGACGCCGTAGGTGCGGAACCGGCGTCGCCGCGCACCACGAGGTACCAGTTGCCGGCCTTCAGGACCAGGCCTTGGGGCTGCAGGACCCGGCTGATCTCGTGCGGCTCCGCCCAGTGCGGGTAGCGGATCTCCGGGGCGTGCTGGGTCCAGGTGGCCTCGGCGATCGACGTCAGGTGCGGGGTTCGCTGGACGGCCGCTTGGCCGAGGGGGATCCGGACCGGATCGCCGACCACTTCCGCGCTCGCCGCCGGCCCTGCACCGCCCGCTGTGCTCTCCACCTCACCGTCGAGCACGGGGTGATCACCCGGTACCACGTCTACGAGGACAGCCTGACCGTCTTGCAGGCGTTCACCGGCTGAAGTCAGACCGGGTCACGCAGTTCCGCCGCGGCGAAGTCCGCGATGCCCTTGGTGAAGCCGATTTCCGCCGTGAAACCCAGCAGCTCGCGGGCGCGGGCCGGGTCCGCGACGACGTGGCGGACGTCGGCCGGACGGGCGCCGCCGATCACCTCCGGGGCCGGGCCGCTGCTGGCTCGGGCCAGCTCCGTGGCCAGGTCGCCCACCGTGTGCGGGGTGCCGGAGCAGATGTTCAGCGGAGTTATTTCGGCTGCTGGGCCCTCCGTGTGCAGGGCCAGGACGTTGGCCCTCGCCACATCGTGGACGTGGACGAAGTCGCGCTGCTGGCCGCCGTCTTCCAGGACCCGGGGTGCCTCGCCGCGGGCCAAGGACGAGCGGAAGAGGGACGCGACTCCCGCGTACGGCGTGTTCTGGGGCATCCGCGGGCCGTACACGTTGTGGTAGCGCATCGCCCACACCGTGCCGCCCGTCTGCCGGGCCCAGGCGCCGGCCAGGTGTTCCTGGGCCAGCTTCGTCGCCGCGTACGTGCTTCGAGGGTTCAGCGGCGCGTCCTCGGGCACCAGCTGCCAGCTCAGCTCCGCTTCGCACGACGGGCAGCGTGGCTCGAACCGGCCGGCGTCCACATCGGACCGGCGGCGTGGCGAAGGCGCCACCACGCCGTGGTCCGGGCACGCGTAGCGGCCTTCGCCGTAGACGACCATCGACGAGGCCAGCACCAGCTTCCGGACGCCGGCCGCGTGCATCCCGGCCAGCAGCACCGCCGTGCCGTAGTCGTTGTGCAGGGCGTACGACGGTGCGTCCGACGGGTCGATCCCGTGGCCCACCACCGCCGCCTGGTGGCAGACCGCGTCGACGCCGTCCAGCAGCTCCGCGACGATCTCGGCGTCGGTGACGTCGCCGCGCAGGAAGCGGTGCCTGACCGTGTACGGCGGCGGGGAGCTGGAGCCGTGGGCCGTGGGGAGGAGGTTGTCCAGCACCACGACCTCGTCACCGCCGTCGGCCAGGAGGTCGGCGATGTGAGACCCGATGAACCCGGCTCCGCCGGTGACCAGTACGCGCACCCCGGCCACGCTAGGGGCCTTCGCCGGGACTCGCCGGAGCCTGCGGCGTCACGTCACCGAATCGTCAGAACTCACCCGGCACCTCCCGGCGGCCGGTCGCCGAAACCGGCTACGGTGGGCGCCATGGAACGGAGTGCACAACGGCTGGGCCGGGCCCTCGTGGTCATCGTGGACGATCGCGTGGCGCACGGCGAGCACGAGGACACCACTGGCCCGCTGGTCACGGAGCTGCTCGAAGAAGCGGGCTTCATCGTCGACGGTGTCGTGGTCGTGGAGGCCGAGACCGCGGGTATCCGCAACGCGCTCAACACCGCCGTGATCGGCGGCGCCGACCTGGTGATCACCGTCGGCGGCACCGGTGTGCTGCCGCGTGACCGGACTCCGGACGCCACCGCCGGTGTGCTCGACCGGCCCATCCCGGGCATCAGCGAGGCCATCCGCGCGTCCGGGCTGGCCGCCGGCGCCGTCGACGCCGGGATCTCGCGCGGGCTCGCCGGGGTGTCGGGCAGCACGCTCGTGGTCAACCTGGCCGGGTCGCGGTCCGCGGTCCGCGACGGGATGGCGACGCTGACTTCGCTCGTTCCGCACGTGATCGACGAGCTTTCGGGCCTTGAAGAGGTGTGACCAGGCCGGACCGGACCTCGGCGAGATCGAGGGCTGGTTCGACGATGTCCTGACCGGACGGGTCACCCGCGACGCGGCCGATCGCTGGGCCACGCGGTGGCTCAGCGGCGACTCCGCGGGCAAGGTCGATCTCGCCGCAGACCAGCTGTGGGCGCTCGAGCTGCTCGGGGGCATCGACCTCACGCACGGGCCCGGCGCCGGATTCCTGCACAACGAGGAGCAGATCCGTGCGTGGCGGGACGAAGTGCGGGCGCACCGCCGGGCCTGAGAAGCGAGCCGCCGCTGTCGAGGTTCGCTCTGGAGTTGTCAAACACCGCGTCGTGGGACACTGGGGGCATGGCAGGCCAGGAACGCGATCCCAAGACCAGCAGCGAGCAGCGCCGCCGGGTCGATGAGATCTTCGGGGACGTCCTGCCCGAGACGACCTCCGACGAGCGCGATCCCGGGCGGCGCACCGGTCTCCCGGACGACTGGTACCGGGAGAACCGGCCACCGCACCACGACCGCTGACCTCGTCAGTCGCGGTCGGTGCCGCGCTGGGTCTGCTGGGCGCGCAGCAGGTCGCGGATCTCGATCAGCAGCTCCACGTCCGTCGGCTCCGACGGGCCCGGCTCCTGGCCGCGCTTGCGGCGCTCCTGCACCTTCTTGACCGGCATCACGATCACGAAGTAGACCACCGCCGCGACCAGCACGAAGTTGATCGCCGCGTTGATCACGCCGCCGAAGTCCAGGAACGTGGCTTTGTTGTTGTCGAAGATCTGGTACCCGAGACCGTTCGCGGCGTCCGTGCCGCCGATCGTGCTGATCAGCGGCTTGATCAGGCCGTTGGTGAACGCCGTGACGATCGCCGTGAACGCGGAGCCGATGACCACCGCCACGGCGAGGTCGACGACGTTGCCGCGCATCAGGAAGTCTTTGAAGCCTTTGAACACCGTGCTCTCCTCACGAACCGGAACGGGGACGCCCGCGCCCGTCTCGGCGGACGTGGGCTAGCGGAGAGTAACCGTTACCGGACGCTCCAGTGAAATCGCCGCCACCCTCGTCGCGGCTGCTTCCGGCAGCCGGAGCAGTACCAGCGGCCCCTTGAGCGTGGCCGGCTCCTGGTGCCCGACCGTCACGACCGTCGCCCCACCGGCCAGCACGGAGGCGGGCGCGGCCGGTTCCGGCGCCGCGATGACGTCGACGCGCTGGCCGGGCCGGAGCAGCGCGGCGACGGCCACGTCGGCCAGCCGGACCGGCACGGTCGCCGTGCCGGGATCACCCGGGGCGGGGACCGTCGCCAGCCGGACGTCGGTCAGCGGTTCGCCGGCCCGGACGGCGCCCGCCAGCAGGCGCCCGTCGACGGCGTCGAGGGTGCTCAACACGCCCATCGGACGTGCTTCGTCGGAAAGGTCGGCCAGCCGGACGTCGCCGGCCCGCAGAGTCGCGCCGGAAGGAAGGTCGTGGGCCGCGAGGACGGTCGGTGCGCCTCGCGCGGAGCCAGGGTGGACCAGCAGCACCGCGCCCACCACGAACAAGCCGACGGCGAGCCAGCGGCGGATGAGCCGCGTCCGCCGGCTCTGCGGCCGGGTCAGATGCAGTGGGTGGAGCTTCGCCAGGATGTCCACGGGGCCCCCTCGGCCGGATCGGGTGCGGCGGTGTGCTGCACGAGATCGACGTTAGGGAAGCCGGACGGGCCGCCGGAAGGGCCACGTCCGGCATCTGTGGACAACCGGGGTGTTGTGGATAACCGGGGCGGTCAGGACGCCGCGGCGGCCGTCTTCGTCGTGGTCGAAGAGGAGGATGCCGAACTCGTGTCCGACTTCGACTCCGTCTTGGTCTCCGTCTTGCTCTCGGTCTTCGGCGGGGTGGCCGAGGTGCTCGACTTGCTCGAGTCACGCGAGTCCGTGCGGTAGAACCCGCTCCCCTTGAAGACGACGCCGACCGAGCTGAAGACCTTGCGCAGCGCCCCGGAGCACTGCGGGCAGACGGTCAGGCTGGGGTCCGAGAACGACTGCACGGCTTCGAACCGGTGGTCGCATTCTTTGCAGGCGTACTGGTACGTAGGCACTGACGGCTCCTTTGCTGGCACTCATCCGACCAGAGTGCCAACCCGATTGTGCGGGAAAACATTCCCCGAAAGCAATTCCAGGTTGCTCACACCGGCAGTTCGACCACGCCTCGACCGGGCGTCAAGGCCCCGGTCATCCGCACGTCATGCGGCTCGCCGGGCAGTCGTTCGACGAGCTCTTCGTCCCGGACGACGGCCAGCAGCGTAGCGCCGGGCGCGGCGAAGCCCAGCGAGCGGTCGTAGTGGCCCGCCCCGCGCCCGAGCCGGACGCCCTGGCGATCCACGGCCAGCGCGGGCACCAGCACCAGCTCCGCGGCCCCGACGGCCTCGGTACCCAGGCGTTTCCCGCCCGGCTCCCGGATGCCGCGGAACCGGCTGGGCACCAGGTCGGCCTCGCCCGTGTACTCGGCCCAGTCGAGCGGATCCGTCCGCGAGACGATGACGGGCAGCAGCACCCGCGCACCGCCGGCCACCAGCGCGTCGACGAACGCCGTCGTGCCTGGCTCGGTACCGAACGGCAGGTACGCGCAGACGGTGTTCGCTGTGACCTTCGCCACCGCGTTGACCAGCGCCGACGCCTCCCGGGCGTGGGAATCGGCTGCCTGCCCCGCCCGGGCGCGCGTCACCCGGTCACGCCACTCCGCCTTGCTCAGGTGCTCATTGCCCAGCGGGTGCATGACCTCACGTTAGGCTCTGCGCCCATGACGGGCGCCGCAACCACCCAGACGTTCAGAACCGCCATCGTGCCTGCCGCCGGCCTGGGGACACGGTTCCTCCCGGCGACGAAGGCCGTGCCCAAGGAGCTCCTGCCGGTGGTGGACACGCCGGGCATCGAGCTGGTCGCGGCCGAGGCCGCCGCCGCCGGCGCGGAACGCCTGGTCATCGTGACCTCGCCGGGCAAGGACGCCGTTGTCCGGTACTTCGAAAAGCAGCCCGAGCTCGAGCAGAACCTCGAGGCCAAGGGCAAGACCGAACTGCTCGCCAAGGTGCGCCGGGGCACCGATCTCCTCGCCGTCGAAACCGCCATCCAGGAGCAGGCCCTCGGCCTCGGCCACGCCGTCGTGCAGGCCGAGCCGAACCTGCGCCCGGACGACGAGGCCGTCGCCGTGCTGCTCCCGGACGACCTGGTGCTGCCCACCGGCGTGCTCGAGCGGATGGGCGCGGTCCGCGCCCAGTACGGCGGCAGCGTGCTCTGCGCGTTCGACATCCCGAAGGCCGAGATCTCGCCGTACGGCGTCTTCGACGTCACCGACACCGACGACGCGGACGTCAAGCAGGTGCACGGGATGGTCGAGAAGCCGAAGCCGGAGGACGCGCCGTCGACCTACGCCGCGGCCGGGCGGTACCTGCTCGACCGGGCGATCTTCGACGCGCTCAAGCGGATCACCCCGGGCAGCGGCGGCGAGCTGCAGCTGACCGACGCGGTCGCGCTGCTGATCAGCGAGGGACACCCGGTGCACGTCGTCGTCCACCGCGGCGGACGCCACGACCTGGGGAATCCGGGTGGTTTCCTGCGCGCCGCGGTCGATTTCGCGCTTGAAACGCCCGAGTACGGTCCATCTTTACGGGCGTGGCTGACGGAACGGATCGGGACAGAGCGCCCATGACGGAATCCCTCGACGCGGCACGGCCGGAAGCGGCCGGGGACGAGGCCGAGCTGCGCTCGGTCGACGCGCAGATCTCGATGACCTTGGACGCCGCCGTCCGGCCCCAGCCGGTGCGCGTGGCGATCTCCGAGGCCCAGGGGCTGCTCTGCGCCGAGGAAGTGGTCGCCGAGCACGCGCTGCCCGGGTTCGACCAAGCCGCGATCGACGGGTACGCGGTGCGCAGCGTCGACGTGCGCAACGCCGGGCAGGAGCCGGTACAGCTGCCGGTCGTCGGGGAGATCGCGGCGGGCTCGCGCCAGCCGCGCCGGCTCCAGCCCGGCCAGGCCGTCCGGGTCGACACCGGCGCGCCGCTGCCGACGCTGGCCGACGCCGTCGTGCCGCTCGCCTACACCGACGGGCACCAGGCCAAGGTCACGGTGCACCGCTCGGTGCCGTCGGCGGGGTACGTGCGGCGGGCCGGCGAGGACGTCCAGATCGGGGACGTCGCGGTGCGCCGCGGCGACACGATCGGCTCGGCCCAGGTGGGCCTGCTGGCCGCGGTCGGCCGGGCGAAGGTCCTCGTCTACCCGCGCCCGCGGGTGTCGATCGTGTCCGTCGGCGACGAGCTGGTCGACGTCGACCGGACGCCGTCGGTCGGGCAGGTCTACGACGTCAACTCCTACGCCCTGTCCGCGGCCGCCCGCGACGCGGGTGCCGAGGTCAGCCGGGTCGGCATCGTGCCGAGCGAGCCGAAGCGGCTGCGGGAGGTCGTCGAGGGCCGGCTGCTGATGTCGGAGATCGTCGTGGTCGCGGGCGGCGCCGGGGGCGCCACCGGCGACGAGGTCCACGCCGCGTTGTCCGACCTCGGCCGGATCGACATGACGCGGGTGGCGATGCACCCCGGGTCGGTCCAGGGGTTCGGCAGGCTCGGCCCCGACTCGGTGCCGACGTTCCTCATCCCGGGCAACCCGATGAGCGCGCTGGTGGTGTTCGAGGTGCTGGTGCGGCCGCTGATCCGGGCGGCGCGCGGGACCCGCAACCCGCACCGGCGGATCGTCGGCGCGCGGCTGCTGTCGCCGATCACCTCGACCGCCGGCCGGCGCGGGTTCCTCCGCGGCCAGCTGCTGCGCGACGAGGCCAACGGCGAGTACCTGGTCCAGCCGCTCGGCCAGTCCGGGGCGCACTTGCTCGCGTCGCTGGCCGAGGCGAACTGCCTGATCAACGTGCCGGAAGAGGCGACCGAAGTTCCCGCCGGCGAGCAGGTGCAGGTGACCTTCCTGGCGCAACGGGCCTGATGAACTCCGTGTCGGGCGTGTCCTATCCGGTCGAAAGCCGGCACCCGGGCTGGCCGGCGCGGCTCGGCCCGCTGCGGGTGCCCGCGGGCGAGGTCGCGATCCGGCCGGTCCGGCTGCGCGACGCCGGCGAGTGGAGCCGGATTCGGCTCCGGGACCGCGCGCACCTCGAAATGTGGGAGCCCACCGGCGTCGGGCCGTGGCCGGAACGCAACGCCTTCTGGTCGTGGCCGTCGCAGTGGGCGGCGCTGCGTTCGCTCGCTCGGCGTGGTCAGTGCCTCCCGTTCACCATCACCCTGGACGGTCGCCTGGCGGGCCAGATCACTGTGGGTAACGTCATCCGGGCGTCGCTGCGGTCGGCCTGGATCGGCTACTGGGTGTCGTCCGAGGTGGTCCGCGGCGGGGTGGCGACGGCCGCCGTCGCGCTCGTCACCGACCACGCCTTCGGACCGGCCGGGCTGCACCGGCTGGAGGCCACCGTGCGGCCGGAAAACGCCGCCAGCCTGCGGGTTCTTACTAAGGCGGGCTACCGGCGGGAGGGCCTGTTCGAGCGTTATCTCGACGTCGCGGGCGGCTGGCGGGACCACTATTGCTACGCCGTGACGCGCGAGGAAACCGGGCCGGGGCTGGTGTCGCGGCTGGTCGCGACGGGCCGTGCCGACTACGCCTGAACGTGATTACCCACCCGGGTCAGTAGCCGCGTTACCACATGCTGTGAGTTTCACCTAATCCGGTGAGGCTTTTCCGTGATCCAAACCGGCGAGTCTCCGCCCGATCTGTTACTCCTGTGACTAACGTGATTCGTGGTGGAAGGATCGGGGGAGGTGACGGGAGATGCCCAGCTCCGTGATCATCGTCGCGCTCGCCGCGGCATGGCTCGTCGTACTCGTGCCCATGGTCGCGCGTCGGCGGCAGCAGGTCGCGAGAACGGCCGACTCGGCGCTCGCGGCCAGGGTCGTACGCAGTGGACGCAACGAAGACCGGGAGGAATTCGCCATGTCCGATCCCGGGAAGTCCCGGCCTTCGGTGGAGGACGACCTCGCCGAACTGGAGGCCGAGCTCGAACTCGAAGACGACCTCGAGGAACCGGACCCCGAACCCGAGCCGCTCCCGCAGCCGGCCCGCGGCTCGCGGGCCGAGCGTGACCGGTCCGACCGGGCCGACCGGGCCGGCTACCGGCCCGGCCGCGGCGGCTTCGACCCCGAGGCCGCCGAAATCGCGGCCCGCGCCAAGTACGGCTTCCGGCAGCGCATCGTCGTCGCCCTGCTCGTGATCGCGGTGATCAGCGGGGTCGTCGCCGGTGTCGTCGTCCCGCTGGCCTGGTGGGGCCACGGCGCGATCGACGTCGTGCTCGTCGGGTATCTCGTGTACCTGCGCCGCCAGGTGCGCATCGAGGAGGAGATCCGGCAGCGCCGGCTCGCCCGCTTCAACAGCACCCGCGCGCCCCGGCGTCCCTCGACATCGGTGGCCCCTTCGGCTTCGTCGGCGGAAGAAGACCACGCGGAAACCGAGGACGTGGACGTCGTCGAGCCGGCCCGCCGCCAGGTCGTCGAGCGCCGCCCATCCCCGACATCCCGCGTCCGCCGCAGCGCGGTCGTCGTCGACCTCGACGACGAGGACCCGGCGTTCGAGGAGCTCGACGAGCCCGGAACCGGCCCGTACCGCCGCGCCGTCGGGGAGTGACCCCCCTGCAGGGGGTGCTCGTAGGGCACTGCTAAGCTCTACGAGCACAACCAAGGGGCTGTAGCGCAGTTGGTAGCGCGTCTCGTTCGCATCGAGAAGGTCAGGGGTTCGATTCCCCTCAGCTCCACCTTAGAGGTCTTACTAGAACAAGTGCCTGAATGAAGGCCACGAAGTAGGACCGCGACGCCTGAAGGCGAGCAGGGGCCACCCGCATTGCGGGTGGCCTTCTTGTTTGTGGGCAGCGGGCTGGTCGCTGTGACCTTGGCCTGGCCGTCCTGGATGGCGTGGAGCAGCCCGAAGGGCTCGTGGAGTTCACCGTCTGTGATCTCCTCGTCCTCGATGTAAAGGGCTTGGAAGATCGCTTGGTTGAGCAGACGCCGTTGCTGGTCATTGCAGCGTCGGTACAGCTTGTCGGGCTGTTCGAGCAGCGCGAGACTGGCGTTGACGAGTTGGGCGCTGTCGGTGAGGTCGGCGTTCGCGGTTTCGAGGCGCCCTTCCAGCTTGCGGCGCTCGATCGCGATGTCGCGGAGCCTCTCCTTGACTTTGGTCCGCGGAAGGGTGCTGTCCGCTGCGAGGTCGATCAAGTTCTCCTCCTTGGTGTCGAGTTCCTTGAGCTGTGCGGTGATCTGCTTGCGCAACAGCCGCGCGGACTTTTCCTGATCGCCGATCACGGCATCGACTTGGTCGCGCATGTCGGCGATGAAGGACTGGCTGAAGCGAATCGCCGCGTAATGCCGCTCGACGGCGTCCTCGATGAGAGCGACGTTGACGTACGGGGCTTGGCACGCCCCCTTCTGCCGGCCTCGGCAGAAGAAGTACGTGTACTCGGCGCCCTTCGAGTTGGTGGTCTGCTGGATGATCATCCGCCGCTTGATGCCCTCGCGCCGACAGCGCCCGCAGAAGACCGATCCTTTGAGGTAGTGGTGATGCACACGGCGGCGTTCTTGAGCTGTCATTCGCGAGTCGAGGATCTCCTGGACTGTGTCGAAGAGGTCCTCGTCGATGAGCGCTTCGTGCCGTCCCTGGATTTCTTCGCCGTCGTAGTCGACGTATCCGAGGTAGTAGCGATCGTGCAGCATCTGCGAGATCTTGTTCTCGGAGACCTTCTTAGCCGGATGCCGCCGGGTGGCCCTGGTGCGGAGACCGCGATCGTAGAGTTCGTCGGCTAGGTCTTCTTGGGTGTAGTCGCCGGTGGCGAAGAGTTCGAAACCCAGTTGGACAAAGGGCGCGCGTTCGGGGTCGACGATGATCGTGCGGATGACACGGCCGTCGGAATGGTCGATGTGGTTGAGGTAGCCGAGCTTGGCGCGGCCGAGCGTGCCGCCGCTGCGGGCTTTCTGCCCCATCTTGTAGGCGATGTCGGCGCCGGACTGGCGGGACTGGTACTCGTTGAACGTGGCCAGGATGCCGTGCATCAGCTGACCGACCGGGGTGTCGTCGATGGCCTCGGTGGCCGAGACCAGGGTGACGCCGCGCTTGCGCAGGTCCGCCATGACGACCGCGTCGTCGTAGCGGTTACGCGCCATGCGCGAGAGCTGGTAGATGATGATCACGTCGACGTCGCCCTGGCTGCGGACCCGCGCGAGCATGCGCTGGAACGCCTCCCGTTTGGTCATCTCCGTTCCCGAGCGTCCGGGTTCGACGTACTCGTCGATCACCGTGACGCCCAGGTCTCGCGCCTTGCGCATACAGGCTTCCCGTTGGGCGGGAATGGAAATGCCTTCCGGGTTGTAGTCGGTTCTGACCTGTCCGGTCGAGGACACGCGCAGGTAGATCACCGCGCGTGTGCCGGGGGCGAGGTCGCACAACAGTGGCTGAATCGGGACTGTGACGTCCTGTTCGACTTCATCGATGAAGTCGGCATAGGCGCTGGTCATGACACCTCCTTGGGAGCGGCCTGGACGGTGGGCCCGTGCAGCCGGCTGCTGGATCGCGCGCTGACGGCGAGCGGTGAATTCGTGGGTGAGTTGCCGTTGACTCAACGGCGGCGGAACCACGCGAAGATGCGCCGGAGCACTCGACGTTCAGGCTTTTCCTGGAGTCGAATGTCCGGGTCGACATACGGGTCGATGAGCGAGAAGCCAAGTTCCTTGGCCGTGTTCAGACATGCCTCGCGCTGGGCTGCGACGCTGGACTCGGTCTCGCCCTGTTCCGGTGAGGACGGACGCCGGTAGATCACTACGCGGTCGTCGGGCTCAGGAGCTTCCGACCGCCGCTTGGCACGGACAGGGCTGCCCTGCTGTAGTTCGTTTTCCGGTTGGGCATAGGCGTTGTTCATGACACCTCGCTGTGAGCTGGTCTGGTGTGGACGGTGTGGGTCGACGCAGTTGTTCAGGCAGATCTGCCGGTCGTGTTGCGGCTAGCCCGCGATGGGTGACTCGTCGACGGATTCCTGCTTGTGACGAAGGCGATCGCGCCGGTCTGCGAGCGCGCCCGTGTACTCGATCTCGGCAACGGCACTCACCACGCGTACAAGAAAGAGGCCGAACGGGGAGCCGGTATCGAGGCCGGGATCCGCGGCCGAGACCACTCGCACACCTAGCGACGTCAACTCGTCGAGCAAGTCGGCGAGGTGGCGAGTTGTGCGGGACAGGTTGTACATGTGCTTGACGACGAGCACGTCGATGTCGCCGGATCGGGCTGCCGCCAGCACTCGCTGCAGCCCAGGTCGCTTCAACGTGGCACCTGATCCGTAGTCGCTGCAGCGAAGAGCGATGCGCCAATCAGGCTGGGAGGCGACGTAGGACTGCAGGAAGTCGCTTTCGCCGTGAGCGGGCCATCGCTGGTACAGGGCGACGCGCATGAAGGGCCGAGCCGGCGGGTCTGCGACCTGGGGACGGCTGTGGGGGTCGCAATCGGTAGGTGCCATCGTGTTGAACCTTTCTTCTCGGGCTGCGGCGAGCGAGGTCGATCCGTCGCATTCGTTGAGCGCGCGCGAACGTGCGGCGTCATGCCGCGTCGCGGAGGTGGTCGCGGTGGCTGGCGTCCGGCTCGGCGAAGGGCGGTTGCTCGCGGGAGTTGGCCGCCGCCATGTCTGCGGCGAGGCTGGCGATGACCCGCGCGAGCTTGTGCATGTCGGGCGGATCGCGGCGAACGCCGCGTACGACCAAGTTGCGTCCAGTCCTGCCCGCGCCACTGCGTCGTCGGGACTGTTTGCTTGACGCGCTGGTTGGGCTGTCCTGCTGCTGGTCGTCGACCGGAGCGGGGACGTCGGCGTGGTTGTCGTTGGGCTGGTCGGCGTTGCGAGGTTGCGCGCACATGAGCGCCCCCTTCGTGCCCGTGACGTCCGCGGGTGGCGGAGGTGCACGGGGCTGCTGGTCGGCGACAGGAACCGTCGACACAGCGGGCGTTCCCAGTCGTCGACACCTGCGGTCGCCGGTCCGCGCGAGGCGGGTTTCGCGGTGACGCGGGCACGCACCATGACGTGCGTTGAATGAGCTGGGATCGCCGAAGCTGTCACGGCCAGCGGGCCTCTGCTCCCCGAGTACGTGTGTGCGGGGCCGGCGCTCGTGGTCGTGCTGGACTCGTGCTGTTCGGCAGGTTCGTGTGTCGTGCCGAACTGGTGCTCGGTCACCTCGTCAGCGCGAGATGGCCGGTCGACGCGAGTCCAGAAGATCACTGCCGGCGCGGGCCGTGAACAGCGGCGCGTCGGCGTGGCGATGAACGTGATGGGTGCCGAGGCGCCTCCTCTCTGTCGAACCGTGCACAGGTCTGTCATCCAACTAAGGTAACACCTGAGTCATGCGTGTGCTGCCTGACTAATTCAAGTGTTGCCTGTTCAGTGGTGAGTGCTTGCTGAACACGCCGTGCGTGCGGCGGCCGGCGGCCATCGCCATCGGGGAGACTGAGCGTCGGTTGGTGACGGCGCGAAGCGCCGCAGAGCGACGAGCGCGGGACGGCAGCGAGTGCAGATCGAGTGGCGGCTGCGGAAGGTCATGGCCTCCCGCAATGTCTGGACCGCGACCGAACTGCGCGAACTTCTCATCCAGCGCGCTGGGTTCGAGCTGTCCCTCCAGTCGGTTGACGTGTTGATGAAAAAGCCGCCGGTCCAGGTGAAGGTTGCGACCATGCAGGCGCTGTGCACGACGCTGCGATGCACGCCCAACGAGCTGTTCGGAATCGATGCGCCCCGCGACGTCTCGCTCGTCGAGCCCGACAACGCGGAGGTTCGCAGCGACCAGTGAGCCCGCGTCGGCGGACGCGGTGATGATCGTCATGCGGCTCTCGCCGATGGCTCTGAGGCCGGTCCGTCTGCGGACAGTCCCGCCGAACCCAGGGTGGTCTGAATCTGCCGGTACCAGCTCAGCGCGAAGCGCAGGCAGTTCGACTCGGTGCGGTGACTCGGGCCGCAGCCGGGCACGTACCGGCCCCGTCTACTCCAGGACATCGAGTCCGAACTGGACAGCGCCTCCGCGTACTGGCTGAGGCCGCCGAGCTTGATGCCGAAGCCGTGTAGCGAGAAGTTGCGTGAGGCGAAAGCTCGCATGATCTCTTCCACAACGGCTTTGTGCTGCCGGCGACACACGGTCCCTACGCCCACGAGCGGCTCGGCTTCGAGGTCGATCCCGGCCCGGTAGTAGAGGTCGGCGCAGCGCTGGTAGTCCGCGGTCGTCCAGCCCTGCAGCACCGGTACGAACGGAAGGTCGGGCGCGAGTTCGCGGAGACGAACGAGGTTGCGCACGGTGCGCCGTTGATGCTCGCGAACGGTAAGGCCGGTGCGCTTGAGGATGCTCTGCTCGCACATCCAGTCCTGGGGCGCGGCCCAGGCGAGGTTGCCGATCTCGTCGCCGTAGCGCCGGACCGCTTGGACGTAGTCCTTCTCGTTGATCTGCCAGCGCCCGTGAAGCTGCAGTTCGGTGAACCCGCCCGAGTCGAGTGCCCATTCCGTGATGGCGCGGGGCAGGGTCCGGCGGTGGCCGAGCCGCCGATGCGACACCAGTAGCGGGACGTCCGGCACGCGGGTCAGCCAGACGGGTTGATGGACTCCCAAGTAGAACTTCACGCCGGCACCGCCCTGCGATGAGCGCGGGCGCCGGCAAGCAGGGCAACCGCGAGGACGGTGGTGACGGCTTTCCCGACGAGTTGTCCGGCGAGGTAGGTCAGGGAGCCGAAGGCCAGCGGGAGGAACAGCAGGCTGTCGACGACGAGGCCGATCGTGTTCGACAGGCCCACGGCCGAGAGCTGGTTCCGCCGTCGGAGTGGGGTGTAGACGGCGAGGTCGACCAGTTCGGAGACGGCGAAGGCCGCCGCGCTGGCAAGAGCAATGCGCGGCTCGGCCACCAACCCGGACAACGCTGCGCCGAGAAGGATCGCCAGCAGCGTTGTCCGGGCGCCGGCCGCGTCCTGCAGAAGGTCGCGGACGGTGAAGGCGAGCCCGGCGAAGAGCGCGCCCGCGGGAATATGCAGGCCGGCCACGGCGAGCGCCGGCCAGAGGGTGGAGGCCCAGTTCGCCCCGGCGATCGTTGCCGCGTACGCGGCGAACAGGAGTACGGAGGCGAGGCTCCACCAGCGGATCTTCATGCTGCGCTCGGCGGGAGGTCGGCCCCAGCCGCTGAGCTCGGTGGGAGCTCGGTGGGTCCGGGTTGGGCGCGGTGGAAGGTGCGGTCGTCGACCAGTCGCTCGTGCACGTTGGGCACCGAGGTGACCCACCGCTCCATCGGCGCCGGCCGGCCGGCGACCGTGCGGGCCCAGACCTGCCGCCCGGTGTACTTGACGTTGGTGACGATCCGCCGGACCGCCTTGGCTGTCCACGGCCCGGCGGGCGTCGGAGCCGGGTACTGGCCCCGGTCGCTGTTGAGTCGCGCCGCGATGACGGCGAACGTCAGGCCGTGGTCGGCGCGCCAGATGAAGATCTGTTTGACGACTGCGGCAGTCCGCCAGTCCGGGACGAGGACCGCCCGCAGTTTGCTGTGTCCCGTCGGGTCGGTGATCCGGATGCGTAGGGCGCGGTAGCCGTATGGCGGAGGCCCGATCTGGTAGCCGGCGCGGACGAGTTCGACCATCGCCTGGCGAGCGCGGCGAGTTGTTTCGGCGTGGTGCGCGGCGAGCGCGGCCCACTGGATGCGGTTGCCATGGGCGTCGACCAGTTCGCCTTCACTGGTCCCGTCGTCGGCCTCGACTTCGGTGTGGACGGCAGCGGGATCCGACAGACCTGTCCACAGGTTTGTCCACAGTCGAGACCACCACGGTGGACAGGTTTCGGCCACCGGTGTGCCGGTGCAGTGGTGACGTCCGGCGGCGCGCAACGCGGCGCGCTTGCGGCGGAACTTGGGGCGCCAGCCGCACTCGCGGCAGTACAGGCGGGTGGTCATGCCGCTCGCCTCCAGCCGGGGTATTCGACGTCGTTGACGGCGGGGCGGATGACGTCGTCCTCGGTCGGCCACGGGATGGCGGCTGCCGCGGAGGCGGCGAGTTCGGCGTCGTGGGCGAGTTGGAAGACGAGCACCTCGTGGTGCACGGTGAGTGCGGTCGGCGTACTGGCGGCGCGTGCTCGGGAGGCGCTTCGGCGCTCGGCGAGCGAGGCTCGGCTGATCAGCCGGCCACCGCGCAGGCCGGCGGTCAGCGCGACGCACCGGTCGACCGGCGCCAGGCCCGCGGCCCTCGCCGCGGCGAGCAGCGGAGTGGTCAGGTCGACCAGCGAGCCGTCGGGGTGCCGGCGGGGGCGCGCGACGATCACGAGGTGTCCGCTGGAGCGCAGCAGCGGCTCGCAGTAGGTGAGCGTCGCGGCGAGTTCGGCGATGGCGGAGTCGGGGTCGCGGTCCGGACCCGGTGCGCGATCCTTCTGTTCGTGGGGTGCGGTACGCAGAGCGGTCAGGACGAGTCCGACTCGGCCGACCAAGCCGGCGGCGCGGATCGCGGCGAGCACCTTCGGACGTGCGTCGAGGACCGATCCGTCGCGCCACGCGCCCGAGGTCTTGGCGGCGGTGATGTTGGCGCGGGCGAGCGTCCACGACCGGTTGCGGGCGGTCAGCCCGAGCGCGTGACGGCCGGCGCGCAGCGCCTCGGTCAGCACGGTCCCGGCCCCGCAGTCTGGGTCGAGAACGAGGTCGCCGGGGCGGGTGTACGTCGCGATCGCGTAGGCGGCGACGGCGGGCGGGATCCGGTCGGTGTCGGCATCGGTGCCGGGCACGCAGCCGCTGTCGCGTAGCTGCGCCGCGGGGTCGCGCTGGCCGGTCGGCCAGACCGACAGCGGTGGAATCGGCGGCTCCTCCCCCGGCGGTAGGGGGAGTGGCCGTGGCGACGTGGGACGGTCAGTCATCGGAGGTCTCCTCGCCGTCGGCCGTGCCGTTCGGGGCAGGCTGGGCTGTGAACACCAACAGGTCGTCGTGCACCTGGGTGTGCCGGACGGTGGACGTCGACCGTCCCGACGGGGCCTGGGAACGGTCGCGCGTGGCCGGGGTCGCCGCGGCGAGCGCGCCGTCGCGGACGGGTACGCGCAGCAGCGCGATGCGATCGAGGTAGCGCAGTCCGGCATGGTGTGCGGTGCGCACGAGCACGCCTGCCGGGTCGGTGAGCCGACTACCGCTCCGGTCACCATGAGTGATGACGGCGAGGGTGCCGGTCGGGGTGAGTAGCCCAGTCCAGTCGGTCGGGCGGAACCAGTCGAGCGTGTGCGGTTCGGCCGCGGTGATGATCAGGTCGTAGCGGTCCGGACCGTGTCCGGTCGCGGCCGGGTCCGGTTCGGCCGCGCGGTCGGTCGACGGTCCGACCGCGTGGTCGGCTGACGGACTCTCTGCGGGCAGTCCGGGTCCGGACTCTGACTCGGCGGGTCCGTCGACGGGGTGCTCGCCGACCGGGTCGGGGTGGGCGACGGCGGTCTGGGTCTGGATGCCGCGGCCGAGTCGGACCACGGTCCAGCCGGCTTCGAGCAGTCCGGCGTACGGGCCGCGCCAGGGCCGGTTGCGGACCGCGGTCGTCGGCCACGACGCGGGCGGCGCGAGGTAGGGCGCAGCGTCGAGCAGCAGCACTCGCTGGCCGGGCTGCGTGTAGTTGGTGACGATCTTGATGACCGCAGTCAGCAGCCAGTTGGCGAGCAGGCCGGTGCCCTCACGCAGGTCGTCTTGCGCGCACGGCCAGACGGTGCTCGAACGGACCGGCCGGGGGTGGCGCAGCGCAAGGCGCAGGGTGCGCAGGCGCGGCGCTCGCCGCGTCTGCGGCAGCGGGATCGGGATGGTCGGTGGGTCGGTGTGGCCGTGCTCCTGGGAGTCGTCTCCTGGGGAGTCGTTGCCGTGTGTCGGGGTCATCGCGGGTCTCCTCCGACGGATGGGTGCCGTGTGTTCGGACGCCCCTTAACTCCGTTTTTCGACCCCTTTTTGGACACATCAAATCGACTTTCTTGGCGACCACAGAAGCCCGCATGGATGCGAGTGAGAAACTATTCAGTCAGTTCCGACCGAGGTTCGGCAATGGCGCCGCGTTGCGATATCGACGCGAGCTCCGCAGGTCGCGTTCCGGACGGGCCGCGGCCGGATTTTTCAAGATTTTTCTCGCGCCTGCAATGTTGATCTTGCTACAGACCCAGATTCTACGGTCTCTCGCACGCCTTCGGATACCAGCGCGCTACTAGTGATCGACTATAAGTCCAGTTCAGGGCCTACTAGTGTTGATCAATGCCCGACGGCCCGAACACGATGAAGTGGATCTTGTCGGACGCCACGCGTAGGGCGAAATAGTAGTCCACTAGTAGCCCTCGACGCGCTTCACTAGTTGGCGGCTAGTAATGGCGTGGTATTTCGCTGGTATCGGTCGTGGCTTCCTGACGTCGTTGTTGTTCGCATCGACGCCGTGGGAGACATGACATGGCTGCACAATCTGTTTTCCGTCGCGGTTGCGACGATGCTGTTCCAAACTCGTTGGATATCGCGCGAGACACCTTTACCTGGCTGGTGACCGGGCCTCATCCGGTGTCGCTGAACGGCCGGCTGTTTCCGGGACTGCCCGACCGGCGCATCCCGCTCGACGAGGTCCGCGACCGGCTGCTGGCGCGCCGGTGTCCGCAGGCGACGCGGGACGCCGTGTGGGCGCATCTGGTGCTGCGCTCCCGTACTGAAGGAGCGACGTGGACGGTCGCCGCGGTCGGGGTTGCGCTGCCCGCGCTGACGTCGGTCGCGGCCACCTTGACCAACAGGTTTGCCGGCGATCCGGCCGACGTTCACGCCGAGGTTCTGCGTGGCTTCCTGGCCGCGTTGTCGACCATCGACCTGCGTCCGCCGCGGATCATGCTGCGCCTGCGTTGGGAGGCGTACAGGTCCGGTTATCAGGCTCTGGAGGAAGCCCTCGCGGGTCCGACTCCGGTCGCTCCGGGCTTCCGATCCACCCCGCCGCAAGCCCCGTGGGGTCACCCGGATCTGGTCCTCGCTCGCGCGGTCGCGGACGGAGTCCTGACTCAGACCGAGGCCGCGTTGATCGGCGCGACCCGGTTGGAAGAGGTGCCGGTCGCGGACTGGGCGGCGCAGCACCAGATCGGCGAGTGGGCGGTCTACAAGGCGCGCAAACGCGCCGAGCTCCGGCTCGCCGCATACCTGCGCGACAGCGCCGCCGAGACCGATCCGACGGACCCACTGACCGACCAGGTGGCCACCGCGGTGGCCCTTGCGCGGCCGGTCACGCCGGCCCGCGACGTTCCACGGTTGTCACTATCCGTGCCGGCTTCTGAGGTCAAGTCAGCGCAGAAAGTTCAGGATCGCGTGTCCAAAACGGACGCGAAATCCGGAGTTCAGGGCTGCGGGACACACCCGCGCTCAGCCCGACTTCCGGAGGTGCCCCAATGCGCCTGATCGATCGATTCTTCACCGCCGTGAGCGGGCCGCGTAGCGCCCGACTCGACGACCATCCACAGCCGTCGGACGAGACCACCTCGACGAGCACGCCGGAGGAGGCCACCAGCAGCCAGCCGACCAGCGCTCCGATCATTACGCCGGAGGACTGGACTCCGGTGCGACCGCGCCGCTGGGCGCACATGGCCCTGATCGTCGAACTGGCGGTCCTCGCGCTGCTGGCGTCGGCCTCCTCGGCGCACGCCGACACCATGGTGCTCGCCATCGCCGGTTCGGTGACCGACGTCCTGAACAACATCCGCAACTGGATCATGGGCATCTTGGCCGGCTTGGCCACGGTGTTCCTATCCATCGGCGGCGTCCGGTACGTGATGGGCGGCGGCGACCCTGGCGAGGTCGAGAAAGCCAAGACCGCGTTCAAGTCGGCGGGTTGGGGCTACGGCCTGGCGGCGCTCGCGCCGCTGGTCGTGGAGATCCTCAAAGGGATCGTGGGGGCCTGACCAATGGCCAGCACCCCGCCCACGGTTCGCCCGCACCGCCGGTCCGGCGGCCCGGTCGCGACCGCTGCCGCCGCCGACCGAGCGATGCTCTCCCCGGTCTCCGACGCCAGCGCCGACCGGCCGCCGACCGGTCGGCCGCGGCGCTGGCGCGCGGGCTGGCTGCTGGCGCTGAGCATCGTCGTGCTCCTGGTCGGCATCCTCGCCGTCAGCGCGTGGGCCTCGCCCGCCGCGCCGCAGCAGCCCCCGCCGCAACCGCCGCTGCCGATCCCGACGGTCGACCCGTGCACGCCGAATTCGCCGTTGCCGGTGTGCCAACTGCCCGCCCCGACGACGACCAAGCCGCTGCCCACGCTGCCGTTGCCGCTCCCGACTGGGGTGCCGGCGCCGACGACATGCAGCTTCCCCGGCCAGATCGGCTGCACCCCGTCCGCCCCGACCACGCCGGGCCAGCCGACGACGACTCCGAGCACGCCGTGCACCGGTGAGGACTGCATCCCGCAGCCGACCACACCACCGCCGGGCACCGGCCCGCAGCAACCCGGAAACGGCAACGGCGACAGCGACTCGAACTGCGGGATCACCGACATCGGCGCCTGCATCACCGAGGCCATCAACTCCGCGTTCCGCAGCGTCGTCGACGCCGCGCTCTCACCGATCCTGGAACTGATCGGGCACACCGCGCTGTCCACACCGGCGATCAGCGACCTGCCCGGCATCGGCGAGCTCTGGAACAACTCCTGGGAGCTCGTCCTCGCCCTCTACGGCTTCTTCATCCTCGGCGGCGGCATCCTGCTGATGGGACACGAGAGCGTCCAATCGCGCTACTCGCTCAAGGAGATCGGGCCGCGGATCCCGATCGCTTTCATAGCGTCGGCCCTGTCGCTGTTCTTCGCCGACAAGTTCATCAAGCTGGCCAACGCCCTGACCTTGGGCGTGCTCGGCGACGGGGTGAACGCGCCCTCGCTGGGCAACACGCTCCAGGAAGCCGTCCAGGGAATTCAGAACGGCGGACTGTTCATCATCCTGGTCGGCCTGGTCCTCGTGGTCGTGGGTCTGGCCCTCCTGGTCGTCTACGTGGTCCGGATCGTCATCACCCTCGTCCTGATCATCAGCGGACCGCTGTTCCTCATGTGCCACGCCTTGCCGCACACCGATCCGCTCGCGCGCTGGTGGTGGAAGGCGCTGACCGCGACCTTGGCCATCCAGTTCGCTCAGGCGCTGGTGCTGATCACCGCGGTGCGCACGTTCCTGTCCGGCGGCGTGCATCTGTTCGGCTCGACGCTGTCCGCGCTCGGCACGCTGGTCGCCGCGATCGCGCTGTTCTTCATCCTGTTCAAGATCCCGTTCTGGTTGCTGAAGGCGGTCAAGGTCGGCTCCGGCCGCTCGTTCCTCGGCGGTTTGGTTCGCGCATACATCGCGGCGAAGACGTTCGGCATGGTCGCCGGCAAGGCCGGTGCGTTCGGCAAAGCCGGCGCAGCTGTTGGCTCGAAGTCCGGCGGCGGAGGCGGCGGCGGTGGAGGTGGCCGCGGCGGTGGGTCGGCGGATCCGCCGTGGCCTGCTCAACCGCGCCTCGCGCCGACTCCGGCCATGGTCAACAAACGGCTCCAGGCGGCCCATGACGCCGATCGTGCCCGCGCGGCCCGCCAGTCGCGGCTGCCGTCGCAGGCGCCGCAGTTCCTGCAGCCCTCACCCCAAGACACCACTCACGATCCCGCCGTCACTCCGGCGAACCAGGGACCAACCATGCCTCCCGAATTCAGCTCCGCACCCACGCCCGCCACGCCGATGTCGCCGCCGCGGAGAGGACCGCGGCCCGGCTCGGCGCCGCAGTTCCAGGCCGCAGGTGGGTCACGTCGACGCGGCGGCGCGCCGCCGCCGGCCCGCCCGATCCGTGTCGCGTCGGTGCCGCCACAGCTGCGGTTCCAACCGGCCACGCCGCCTGCGCCGCAGCCTATGAGTCCCGCCAAGCCGCCGTCCGGGCCAGCGGCGCCGGTGTTCCGGCAGGCGCAGCCCGAGCCCCGCATCGGTGACGCCTACCCGCGCACTCAATCCGTTCCACCGCCGGTGTTCCGCGCACCGAAACCAGCCCCAGGAGGTGAAGGCAAATGAGTCAGCCGGTAAGGATTCCGACGGTCGTTTCATACTGCTCCTCCTTCGGTTGTTGGGGTTGTTCGTTTGACGCGGAACGACTTCGCGACCTGCTGTCGGTAGAGCTCCTGCGTGGCTTCGTCCCAGGGGATGCACCAGCGTCCGGCTGCGCCGCGCCGGGCGGGCAGCTGTCCCTTGCGGATCCAGTTGCCGACCGGCTTCGGTGCGACGCCCAGCAGTGCGGCGGCCTGGGCGATGCTGACCTCGCCTTCGCCGACGGCCACGGTGCGCGGAGCGCGGATGCCGTAGGTGTCGCGAACCCGAGCGACGGCCGCGGTGTCCCAGGGACGTCCCTTGCCGGTGGTCAGGCCGGCGTCGTTGAGCTGCGCGGCGAGTTGCTCGCTGGTGCGGACCGCGCCGTGGCGGCGGATGATCTCCAGCGCGGTAGCCGGGGTCCGGCCGGGCCCCTTGCGGTTGACGGTGATCTCGTCGGTGGCGCCGGTGTGCCAGCGAACCCCGATCCGGACCTGGCGCTGATCGTCGGTCGGCAGCAGGGTGACGTCGGCGACGAGGGTGCGCAGCAGCCGTTTGCGGTCACGCGGGCTGGTGTCCGGGTCGTCCCAAAGGCGTGGCAGATCAGCGGCCAGGGCTTCCAGCGTCGAACGAGCAGGCAGCGGCGGCTTCGCCGCCCGAGCGGTCTCCAACGCGGTTTCCGCCTCGGCCAGCGCGGCGAGCTTGCTCTCCCAACGGGCCTCCAGGCTCCTCGCCACCAAACGGTTTTCCGGCTCCACCTGACCGAACGCGCGCTCAGCGCGGTCGGCCTCATAGCGAGCCCGCTCGACCGTGAGTTCTGCGGCGCGGTGCGAGCGGACATGCCGCTCGGTGACCTCGTCGGCCACCGCCAACGCGGCGGTGATCTGCTCGGGCGTCACCGCCTCCAGCAGCAACCCGGACACCACGCCGTCCACCGTCGAGGCCGTCACCGAACGACACCGCGCGGTCTTGGCGTGATCGCGGGCGCTGGAGCACTCGTAGTGCACGTAGTGCCGGTGGCCGTAACGGGTGCCCATCCGCGCACCACACCCGCCGCAGAAGATGATGCCCTGGCACAACGCGATGCCCTCCCGCGGCGGACGAGCACCGGCGTTGGTCTGGTTCGCCGCGAGCTTCGCCTCGTTGTCCAGGAACTGCTGCCAGCTGATGTAGCCCTCGTGGTGATCCTGGATCAGCACCGTCCACTCGTCCCGCGCGCGGGTGCGCCGCGCCGAGCGCACCGTGCCGTCCGGCTGGACACGGCGCTTGTCGTAGCTGCGGCCGTAGGAATAGGCACCGGCATACGCTGGGTTCTTCAGGGCTTGCAGCACCCGGTAGTGGCCGAGCTTGCCCCACTTCAGACGGCCGGCCCACGCGCCGCCGTATGCACGTTGCGGGAACAGCCGGCCGGTCTCGGCGAACGCCTTGACCACCCCGAACGCCGACCCGGTGCGCGTGAACTCCGCGAACAGATCCTCCACCGCGGTGCGCACCTGCTCATCCGGGTCGATCACGACCTGACCGTCGAGGTCGTAGACGAACCCGACGGCCAGCTTGGCGCGCAACTCGCCCCGGTGCGCGGCCGCGAGCTTCGCGCCGTGCAGGCGGCCGGCGAGCAGATGCAGCTCGGCCTCCGACATCGAGCCCTTCAGCCCGAGCAGGAGCCGGTCGTTGACGTCGCCCAGGTCGTAGACCCCGTCGCCGTCGATGAGCAGCGTGTCGGTCAACCTGGCCAGTTCCAGCAGCCGCGCGAACTCCGCCGACGAGCGCGCCAGGCGGGACACTTCCAGCCCGAAGATCGCGCCGACCTCGCCCAGACAGACCCGCGAGATCAGCTCGCGGAACCCGTCGCGCTCCGCCCCGAACCGGCCGGACACGCCCAGGTCGGCGTCGACGATGACGACCTGCTCGGCGGTCCAGCCCAGCCCCGCTGCGACGTCGGAGAGGCCGTATTGCCGCGCGGTCGACTCGCCGTGTTCGCGGACCTGCATCAGCGTCGACTGACGCACATACACCACCGCGCTGCGGGACCGGTGCTCCGTGGTGATCTTCGACGCGCCGTTCACCACGCCCGCCGCCGCGACTTTCCTTGCGCAGCAGCGATTCGACCATGTTCGCCACGGCCATCACCGCCTCGCCGCACCAGGCCGCGGACACTGCGCCCCACTCCCGGCCCAGCCGAGCCGTCGCTATCGCTTGCGAGCACCACCAAGATCATCATTCACCCACCTGGGTGGTGCCCGAACGGCGACCCAGCACAGCGTCGGCTACCTCGCGCAACGCCGTCAAACCCTCCGCCGCGAGCCGCTGATCACCGGCCGGGACACCCCGATCGGTCCACTCCTGCCGCAGCGTCACCCGCGACCGGCCATCTACCTCGCACACGAACCACAGCCCGCGCCGCGTGCGGCGTTCGAACAGCACCACCAACTCCCTGCCACACAACGGATGAAAGGGATGGGTGACCACCAATGAGCTACCACGAGACCCGGACGAACGGGCCCTATGCAGTTCGTATCCCCGCCGACGTCGATCGCGAGGACCGCGTCATCGGTCCGCTGACCGCGCGGCAGCTCCTCATTCTCGCCGTCACCGGGATCGTGCTGTACGGCGTATACACGATCACTCGCCAGTTCGTCCCGGTCGCGGTGTTCCTCATCGTGGCCATCCCGATCGGGGTGACCGCGGCGTTTCTCGCGCTCGGTCAGCGCGACGGCATCACCATGGACCGACTGGTCCTGGCCGCGCTGCGGCAGCGGCTGAGCCCGCAGCACCAGGTGGCGGCACCGGAAGGCATCCGCCCTGCACCGGAGTGGCTCAACAACCAGGTCAATGCCGCCAGTAAGGCTGGCACCAAGGGGAAGGGGAGCGTGAGCGCTGCGGCGTCGGCGGTGTCGCCGGCCGCGTTGCGGCTGCCCGCCGAGGCGGTTACCGAGACCGGAGTCATCGATCTCGGTAAGGACGGTGTCGCCGTGGTCGCGGTCTGCTCCACGATCAACTTCGCGCTGCGGACCCCGGCCGAGCAGGAGTCTCTGGTCGCCAGTTTCGGGCGGTATCTGCATTCGCTCACCGCCCCCGTGCAGGTGCTCATCCGCGCGGAACGACTGGACCTGTCCGGGCAGATCGCCGAGCTCCGCGAGCAGGCCGGCGGACTGCCACACCCGGCGCTCGAACGCGCGGCCCGCGAGCACGCCGAGTACCTCGACCAACTCGGCCGCGCCACAGATCTGCTGCGCCGCCAGGTGCTGCTGATCCTGCGCGAGCCGTTGCACACCGGTGGCCCGACCGACGGGCTCGGCGGCGCTTCGCCGCTGGCCGCATTGTCGGCGAAACGCAAGGCCGCAAAGCAGGCCGGCCAAGTTGACGACGCCACCCGGCGGGCTGCCGAAGCCCGGTTGGTGCGCCGCCTCGGCGAGGCGGCCGAGCTGCTCTCGCCGTCGGGGATCACGGTCGTCCCGCTGGATGCCGGGCAGGCCACCGCGGTGCTGGCCGCGGCCTGCAACCCGGACTCGCTGATCCCGCCGAGTGCCGGCCTGGCCGGGTCGGACGAGGTCATCACCACCGCCCCGGACGAGGGCTGGGACGAGACCGCGTTCGGCCGCTCCGTGTTCACCGCCGACGACGGATTCGACGAGGCCGAGGACGCCTGGGACGACGACGCCGAGGACCCCGACGACTACGACAACTCCGCGGGGAGGTACCGCTCATGAAGACCAAGGACAAGCGCCGCCGCCGCACGGCGCCGGCCGCGCAGCCGCCGCTCGGGCGGGCCGGGGCGTTCACCCCGGACGCCATCTCCGTCCGTCCCCGCGCGCTGGAAGTCGGCGGCGAATGGGTCTCCTCGTTCGCCGTCGTGGGCTACCCGCGCGAAGTGCACAACGGGTGGCTGCAGCCGCTGCTGACCTACCCCGGAAGGGTCGACGTGTCGCTGCACATCGAGCCGATCGACCCGGTCACCGCGGCGAACCGGTTGAAGAAGCAGCTGTCGAAACTGGAGTCCGGTCGCCGGCACACCAGCGAGAAGGGGCGGCTGATTGACCCTGCGGTGGAGGCCGCCACGGAGGATGCCTACGACTTGTCCGCGCGGGTCGCCCGCGGTGAGGGCAAGTTGTACCGGATGGGCCTGTACCTGACGGTGCACGCCCCGACCGAGGAAGCACTCGGCGACGAGGTCGCCGCGATCCGATCGCTCGCGGCGTCGCTGCTACTGGACTGCAAACCGACCACCTACCGCAGCCTGCAGGGCTGGATCACCAGCCTGCCTATGGGTCTCGATCTCGTGGGGATGAGGCGGACGTTCGACACTTCCGCGCTGTCCGCGGCGTTCCCGTTCACCAGCCCGGACCTGCCGCCGCCAGACCCGACCTCGGTCGGCGCACCGAGCGGGGTGCTCTACGGCTTCAACGTTGGCAGCCAAGGTCTCGTGCATCACGACAGGTTCGCGCTGGACAACCACAACTCGGTGATCCTCGGCCGCTCCGGCGCAGGCAAGAGCTATCTGGTGAAGCTGGAGTTGCTGCGCTCGCTGTACCGCGGGATCGAGATCCACGTCATCGACCCGGAGGACGAGTACGCACGGCTGGCCGCCGCGGTCGGCGGCACCTACGTGCATCTCGGTGCCGAGCAGGTCCGCCTCAATCCAATGGACCTGCCGATCCACACCCGCCCGGACGGACGCCGCACCGCGCCCCGCGACGCGCTCATCCGCCGGTCACTGTTCCTACACACGGTGATCTCGGTGTTGCTGGGCAGCGAGCTCGCCGCGACCGAACGGGCGGCCTTGGACCGAGCGATCACCGCGACCTACCAACGGGTCGGCATCACGTCCGATCCGCGGACCTGGACCCGCCCGGCGCCGCTGCTGGCCGACCTCGCCGAGGTCCTCGCCGACACCGGCGATCCCGCTGGGATCGAGCTCGCGGCGCGGCTGCACCCGTATGTCACCGGCGCGTTCTCCGGGCTGTTCTCCGGCCCAACCTCGACCCGCCCCGAAGGGCACCTCGTGGTGTTCTCGCTGCGAGATCTCGCCGACGAGCTCAAGCCGATCGGCACCCTGCTCACGCTCGACGCGGTGTGGCGACAGGTCTCCAACCCGGCCATCCGCAAACCCAGGCTGGTCGTGGTCGACGAAGCCTGGCTGCTCATGAAGGAGCCCGCCGGGGCCGAGTTCCTGTTCCGCATGGCCAAAGCGTCACGGAAACAATGGGCCGGCCTCACAGTGGCCACGCAGGACACCGCCGACGTCCTCGGCTCCGATCTGGGCAAGGCGGTCGTCGCGAACGCGGCAACGCAGATCCTGTTGCGCCAAGCCTCGCAGGCGATCGACGAGATCACCCGCACTTTCGACCTCTCCATGGGTGAACGCCAGTTCCTGCTCTCCGCAGACCGCGGTCAGGGCCTCTTGTCGACCGGAACGCAGCGCGTGGCCTTCCAGTCCATCGCCTCCCCAGTCGAGCACGAACTGGTCACGTCCAACCCCGCAGAAATCGCCGGATATTCCGACACCGCGTCGGGAATCGAGAGCTCCTTCGTCGAACTCGGAGCGGACGACGCCGCCGGAATCGCGGACTCGTTCGACGACGGCGACGCGTCGCAAATCGAACTCGACGCCGCCTAACCGCTATCGCGCCGCATCGCGCGCAACAAAGCCAATGTCACCGACTCGCCACTCAGGGGATACCTATGTCCGCATCGCAACCCGTATCCGGAAATGTTCGCCGCCCTGCTCGGTTGCTCACGCAGAACAGCGAGATGCGCCAGATCGGCGTGTGGAACTGGTCGCTGCCCGCGTGGGCTGGCCGATTGCCTGACGGCCGCACCTTCAACACTTGTCCCAGCGCCGGGATCTGCGCGCAGGCGTGCTACGCCCGGCACGGCACCTACACCTGGCCAGTCGTGCGCGCCAAGCACCAAGCGAACTTGATGTTCGTACTGGACGACCTGCCCGGCTGGGAGACCGCCATGGTCGCCGAGTTGGGCACGCCGAAATTCCACGGCGCCTGGATCAGGATTCACGACGCGGGCGACTTCTTCTCCGACGCCTATCTGCTGGCGTGGCTGCGCATTTGCCGCGCCCGACCGGACGTGAATTTCTATGCGTACACAAAAGAACTCGACAGGTTTCGTCGGCTCACCGAACCGAACCCGCCCGCGAATTTCCTGTGGGTCTACTCCTACGGGGGAACGCAGGATGCCGCCCTGGATCCGGCCACAGATCGGGTGGCCGATGTGTTTCCCGATGAAGCGGCGATCGCCGCCGCCGGGTGGGCATCGCAGGAAGCCAGCGATCTGCTTGCGGTGCTCGGGCCGCGGCTCGTGGGTGTACCGGCCAATCGGATTCCCGCCTACCTCAAGCGGTTGGCCGGCCGCCGGTTCTCCGAATGGCAGGCCGAGGTCGACGAAGCACGCGCCACCCGCCAGGGCCGCCGGCATCTCCACCTGGTCGTTGACAACACCCGCCCCGCCACCGCCGAACCCGGTGACGCCGACCGCGCCCCGGCGCAGGTCGACCAGCCGCGGGCGGCCTGACCCGAGCGCGCCCAGTTCATGCCCTGTTCCGTCGCCGCCTTCGTGGGGAGGTCCCCGATGCCCTTGTCGATCATCGCCGCACCCTGGTCCGCTGTCCCCCAACTGCATGCCGATCGAGCGGTGGGTGTGCTCGCCTCGCCGGTCGGCGACTACCTCCGCGATCCCCTCGGCGCGTTCCAGAACGTGCTGGCCCACCTACGCGACCTCGCGCTGGCCTGGGGCCCGATCGTCGGGCCGGTGCTCGCGGTCGTCGTCACTACCGCCGTCGTCGCGCGGCGCCGGTGGCGGCGCCGCTACCACGAGAAGCTGGTCACCGACGCCCGGCTGGTCACCGTGCTGGCGCCGCCCACGGTCGACCCGTCCGGGGCGATCACCGTGTGGTCCAACCTGGTCGGGCTGCTAAGGCCCGGTTGGCGACGCCGGTTCAGCGGGCAGCCGCACCTCAGCTTCGAGCTCACGTTCACCGACGACGGCGTACACATCCGCTTGTGGGTGCCCGGCCTTGTGCCACCCGGCATGGTCGAGCGCGCGATCGAAGCGGCCTGGCCCGGTGCGCACACTCGCACCACCCCGGCCAAGCCGCCGATCCCGCTCGCCGCCGCGGCCGGCCGACAAGTCGAAGCGGTGGGCGGTGAGCTGCGACTGGCCCGCTCGGAGGCACTGCCGATCCGCACCGACCACCAGGCCGACCCGATCCGGGCGCTGCTCGGTGCTCCTGTCGGACTCGGCCCGCACGAACGCGCCTGCGTGCAGATCCTCACCCGCCCGGTCGCCGGACACCGGGTCACCAAGGCACGCCGGGCAGCACGGCGCGTGCACGCAGGCGGCTCGGTCAACCTGGTCGGCCGGCTGCTCGACGCCATCACGCCCGGCAAGACACCCAAGCCGTCGACCAGCACGCGGACGCCGCAGCTGGATCGTCAGACCAGCCTGGAATACGCCGCCCAGGACCGAGCGGTCGTGGAGAAGCTGCGCGCCAACCAGTTCGAGACCCGTATCCGCTACGCCGTCGCCACAACGGTCCCCGACGACGCGGCGCCCGGCGAGATCCAGGCGGTGCGGGAGGTGTTGCGGGGCCGCGGGCACGCGATCGCCTCGGCGTTCGCCGCGTACTCCGAGCACAACCACTACCGCAGGGTCCGGCTTCGCCACCCGGTCACCGTGCTGGCCGACCGCCGGCTCGGCAAGGGCGACCTGCTCTCAATCCCGGAACTGGCCGCGATCGCGCACCTGCCGATCGACGAAGCCGTACCCGGCCTGCAGCGAGCCGGCGCGAAGGCCGTGCCGCCCCCGCCCGGCATCGCCACGACCGGGAACCTGATCAAGCCCCTCGGGTTGTCGGACTCCGGGCACTCCCGCCCGGTCGGCCTGCACGTCGCCGACGCCCGCCACCACCTGCACATCCTCGGCGCCACCGGCTCCGGCAAGAGCGAACTGATGGCCCGGATGATCCTCGACGACGCCGAGGCCGGCCGCGCTGTGGTCGTGGTCGACCCCAAGGGCGACCTCGTCTCGGACATCTTGATGCGGCTGCCTGAGGAACTCGGCGAGAAGGTCGTGCTGTTCGACGCCGACAGCAAGAGCCGCCCACCGGTGCTCAACCCCCTGGAAGGAACGGACAAGAACCGCGCGGTCGACAACCTCGTGTCGATCTTCTCTCGGATCTACGCCGCCTCCTGGGGGCCGCGCACCGACGACATCCTGCGCGCCGGCCTGCTCACCCTGACCGCGATGCCCGGCACGCCGACCCTGAACGACCTGCCCAAGTTGCTGACCGTGCCGGCATTCCGGCAACGGGCCTGCGACCAGATCGACGACGAGGTCCTCAAAGGATTCTGGTCTTGGTACGACGACCTGTCCGACGCCTCGCGCGCGCAGGTGATTGCGCCGCTGATGAACAAGGTGCGCGGGTTTCTCCTGCGCCCATTCGTCCGTGCCGCCATCGCAGGTGGTGCATCCACAGTGGACATGGACGAGGTCCTCAACACTGGCGGAATCTGCCTCGTTCGCATCGCTCGTGATGCGCTGGGGATGGAAACCGCGCGGCTGGTCGGCTCGATTGTCGTCGCGCGTACTTGGCAGGCCGCTTCACGCCGAGCCCGCGTCCCTCAGCGTCAACGCCGGGACGCGTCGTTGTACGTGGACGAGTGCCACAACTTCTTGAACTTGGCCTATCCGTTGGAGGACATGCTCGCCGAGGCCCGTGGCTACCGGCTTTCCATGGCGTTGGCGCACCAGTATCTCGGGCAGCTACCCAAGGAGCTTGAAGAGGGCATCAGCACCAACGCCCGGTCGAAGATCTTCTTCAACGCCTCTCCCGAGGACGCAAAGAGGCTGGCTCGGCACACGATGCCCCGGCTGAGCGATCACGACCTGTCCAACCTTGGCGTCTACCACGTCGCCGCCCGACTCGTTCTGGGTGGCGAAGAGGCGCCGCCGTTCACGGCGGTCACCGAGAAGCTCCGGCCCGCGGTTCCCGGACGCGCCAGAGCAATCCGCAAGGCAGCCAAGGTCAACACGCGACCGCCAGTCGCCGAGACGGATAACACGACGGGCCGGGCCGGTCAGCCCACTGTGGACCCGCGCCGCGCGGTCTAGTCCATCGGTTCCCTTCTCTCGCAAACGCATGCGGGTCATCTCTCGCGCACGTCGCGGCCCCTTGAGCCGGTCCTGCGCTGTCTCGGCATTACGCCAACTTCCTGCCCACCTCTGGGAGGCGCATACCCATGATTTCGAATCCCACCCCTCAAAGGGCATTGCGCGGACACATGCCGCAGCGCCCCACGCCCCGCGCGGCCACGACCGGGGAGCACCATGCCCAGCTCGCCGGGCGGCTCACCCTCCGGGACCGGTGGCTGGCCCGGATGCTTTACGAGCACAAGGTTCTCACCACTCAACAGATCGTCGAACTCTGCTACCCGACTATGCGCGCGGCCAACCACCGCCTGCTCGACCTGTTCAAGTGGCGCGTCGTCGACCGCTTCCAGCCATTCGTCAGCTCCGGCACCGCGCCGATGCACTACGTGCTCGACATCGCCGGCTCGGTCGCTCTGGCCTATGAAGACGGTCTCGATCCCAAACAATTGGGTTACCGACACGAAGACGCCATCGGTATCGCGCACTCCTTGCGCTTGGCGCACGCCGTGGGTGTCAACGGGTTCTTCACCGCTCTCGTGGCGCTCAGCCAGCGTCCCGGTGCTCGCGGACGGCTGACCGCGTGGTGGTCCGAGCTGCGCTGCGGGCGACTCTTCGGCGACATGGTCCGCCCCGACGCCTACGGCCGCTGGCGCGAGGACGGCCACCAGATCGAGTTCTTCCTCGAATTCGACTTCGGCACCGAGGACCTCGGCAAGCTCGGCCGCAAGCTCCACGGCTACGAAAAGCTCGCCACCGCAACCGGAATCACCACACCCGTCCTGGTTTGGCTGCCCACCAACCGACGGGAAACCACCGCGCGCAGGGCGCTTGCTGACGCGCTGTCCGAGTTGGACCGACCCGCGCTCGTACCGGTGGCCACCAGCGCCTCGGACGTCGCGGGCGTAGCGGGCGTGGCGGGCGAGAACAACCCCGCCGTCGGCCGGTGGCTGCCGGTCTCCGGCCCGTCATCGCGACAGCCGGGCCGTCTGCGACTCGCCGAGCTCGCCCACCTCTGGCCTCACGCCGACCCGCCCGCCGCGGCGCCTTCCTCGACGTCGCTCCCGGCACAGCAGGCCCCCGCGGAACTGGCCGCGCCGGACCCTCTCCCGCCATCCCCGTCCACCAGCCGGTTCCGGAGGTGACCCCATGAAAATCGCCATTGCCGCTGTCGCGGCCATCATCGCCATCCCCATTCTCATCGGTGGTGTCGGCAAAGCCATCGTCAGTGCGCTGTTCGGCACCGGTGGTACAGAGCCGAGTCAAGCCGCGATCGCCGAGATCCCCAGCGACTACCTGTCCCTCTATCGAGCTGCGGCCTCAGTGTGTCCGGGGCTGGACTGGACGATCCTGGCCGCTATCGGCGACGCCGAGTCCAAGCACGGGCGCGGCTCCGGCGAAGGCATCAAGGACGGCGAGAACTACATGGGCGCCGGTGGTCCCATGCAGTTCCTCAAGCCCACCTTCGACGGCGTCATCGCGCGCCACACGATCCCACCCGGAGGTGCCAACCCGCCCTCGCGCTACAACGAGCACGACGCCATCTACGCGGCGGCTTTCTACCTCTGCGATTCCGGAGCACAGAAGGACATTCGCAAGGCGTTGTTCGCCTACAACCACTCCGAGGAGTACGTCAACGGCGTTCTGGCACAGGCAAAGCGCTACGGCACAGCCACTGTCGGAACCGGCGACTGCAACAAGATCCAGGCACCCACCCCTGCCTCGATCATGGCGATCAACTTCGCCTGCGGCCAACTCGGACTGCCGTATGTGTGGGGCGGCAACGGACCAGCCGGCGGTGACAGCGGCTTTGACTGCTCCGGCCTCACCAAAGCTGCCTACAACGCCGCCGGACTCAATCTGCCCCGCACAGCACAGACACAGTACAACGCCGGTCCACTCGTGCCCGCTGGCCAGCCATTGCTCCCCGGCGACCTGGTCTTCTACGGCACGCCTGGCAACGTTCACCACGTTGGTCTGTACATCGGCGCCGGGAAGATGGTGCACGCTCCGACGTTCGGTAAGCCGGTCCAGGTCAGTGGGTACCGCTGGAATGGGGACGACTATCTCGCGGCGTCGCGCCCAGCTGTCGATCGGCGGGTGTAGCTTCCGCGCACACTTGACCACTTCCGTGTGCAGATGACCACCACATGCTCACCCGATCACCTACTGCGGAAGGAAGGGCTGCGGCACGGGCCCCTGTTCGCAGGTCGCAGAGTCGCTCGGCGGATCAGTTGCTGCGTGGCGAGCGCGAACCGCAGTGATCGCGCCGGTACCGTGAGTTCAAGCAGAGCAGAGGGAGTCATGGAGCAGGAGACCGATCTGTCGTCCGAGGAGCTTGACGTACTCGGCGACTTCCGCGCCTTGCTAGAGGAAGTGGTCCGGCTTGACCACGAGTACTACGGCAGCGCGAACCTTCATCCAGACGACACTGGTTCAGAGCGGGAAGCGGCACTGCTCGAACTACTTCAGTCTCGTTTTCGTGAGTATCCGATCATCCAGCGCGCAACCGTGCAGAATCTGGGTGGTACGTCGTACAAACAGCACGACATTGTGTTCGCTGACCCAGAAGTGCCGCCGCACCGTGTTTTACGGAGAGGCCGAGCTCTGATCACCCCCCCCCCCGTAGCGTGCACGCAGCGGTCGAGGTAAAAAGCACCTTGGGCTCGAAGAACCTGGTTGCTTCCCTGGACCACCTCGCGCAGCTCAAGCGCGCTGCGCGCTGCGATGTCGACGGCACGTTCAAGGTGACCATCGGGGATCGCGAGTTCCCGTATGTACCGATCAGCGGAGGCATCTTCGCCTACCGCAGTGATCTGCGATTGAGCGTCGTCGCTGAGCGGATTCATGATTGGGCCAAGCGAAACCCTCACGAGCTGTGGCCCAACTTCGTCACGATCTTGAACCGAGGCCACCTTGGGTGGATAGATCCTTCGAGCGGCGACGTGCGTACTACGCCGCACCGTAATGACGTACCGATGTGGTATGAACCCACTGCCCCATGCGGTCCCCTCATTGGGCTTGTGCACACGCTGGAGGGACTCAGTCGTTGGTGGCGCGCACCCGGTACGCCATGGCGGCCTCTTCCAAAGCCGTTCCCGCCAACCAATGTGGGGATGAAGGTCGGCCGAGCTGTGAGGCCCGTCGGCGTGCCTGATCGGGAAGACTGCGACTGCCTGTGCGTCAACTGCCACTACTACGGGCGCATGAGCTTCGACCAGCAACGGCAGGCTTGAACTGACCCAGATTGGCCAGTAGCACGGAAGTCATCTGCAAACCGCCAATTACCGTTTGTGGACTGTTCCGCGATCGTAAACGACCAAGGTCGGACGGGGCGACCAGGCAAACTCTGGGTGCCGGTCGATTAGCGATACCAAGAACCTGGCGCAGCGAACCATTCCCTTTGTCAACTCAACACCGAGTCGCAGTTCGATTTCGCGAGTTGCCACCATGTAGTCCTCATGACCTTCGACGATCAGACGAACGCCAGCTCGTACCAATTGGTCAAGGGTGGTCATTCGTTGAGCAACAAGCCAGGTGTTCCGAGATCCCGCCCGCTTAAGGGCGCACCAAAGGTCGGCCGCGATGCGTCCGTCCGCGCGGGCATCGACGAGGCATCTGCCGACATCATCGACCAGTGAGTCAGTGTCGGCAGTAACACCCTGGATCCACAGGGAAGGAACGGGCAGCGGGGCGAACCCGAAGTATGCGCGCGGACGATACACACCGAGCTTGCCTCCATCACTGCCGTGGAGAAACTGGAGAAATGTGTCCGAGGTCAACACAGACGCATCTGCACTACGGACTGCATGGTCGACCCACGCGTTCCCGCGCTTTGTGAACAACACCGTCGGATCAACGACGAGAATCACATGCACCTCGGCTTCGCTTCACTTGCTCACTCGATTCCAAATTCAATTATCAGAGGCGTAATAATCGTCAATTGCGTCAGCGGTGTTCGCAAGGTTGACCGCTCTGTCCTTGAACTTGAAGTAGATCATGAACCCAATGACTGCACCGGTCAGCGCAATAATTAACGCGGCCACCCAAAGCAATGCTGAACCTTCCGCTCCAGCGGCAACGAGGCTCGCGGCAACAATCGAACCAGTCAGAGCACTCGCTTGAAGAGTGGCATGTATGCGACGGTTCCGTCGTGCCGCTGTCCTATAAGAGCGAATTTCGCCAGCCATGCGCCGGACGTAGTCCGGCGTGTGGTGGCCGAGCTTGCGGTCAAGAACGAGCCTCAAATTTGCCGCCGCGACCTGCTCTTCCGTCGTTTCATCTACTGGTTTGCTTTCCAGCTCGTCCAGAACGCGCCCAGGGAAGGCGTCCAATATGAGGTACTCGTCGCGCTGGGCAAGATCCGAGTGGGCCAGCTGTGTCAGCGTTCGTAACCCGGCTGCCCGCTTGGCAGGCGAGTTGTCGAGGGCGAGTTCAGCAGCCCAAGTGAAGCGGCGCCACCACTCCTCCCGGCGAGCTGCTACCTCTCGTTGCAACGTCGCACGGTCGGCACCCCGAACGGACAAGCGCACACCCAAGAACGCTCCAACCGCCGCGACCAATGCGGTCAGCGAGCTGAATGCTGCCTGTAGCCACGGATTCAGCATGCTCACTCCTCGTCTCGGCCGGCCACTGTCGTCGCGGTTGTCAAACCCGCCTTGCAGTGTCACTCAGGTGGGAGGCGTTCGTCCTCGGGGCACCGCGGCACGACTCCGTGATCATCCCGGCGTCGGCTGAGACAGCGGTCACGTGTCAGCGCTGTCGCCTTTCCCATCGAGCAGCTTGTACAGGTTGGTCCGGTCCATCCCCAGTGCGCGGGCGACTTGTGCTTTGGGGACGTTGTCATCGATTGCGGCAGTCATGAGTGCGAACCGCTCGTCGCGGGCCTTTTTGAGCTCTTCGAGCTTCGTGACTCGCTGGGCTTGTAGCGCCGCCTCCTGGTCACGAATCTTCTGGAGTTCCTCCTGGAGTCCCTCGACCTTGGCACCGCTCGCCTGAAGCAGCTCGATGTGCTCGTCCTTGTTCACTTGGCTGCCTCCTTCCGGGTCGCTATCTGGTACCGATCCTGCCGACCGGCGGCCTCTGTTGTATCAGACTGTGGACGACAACACCTCTGCTCTACACCTGCTGGGTTCGCGTCGGACAGCGCTGACGGGCTCAGGCCGACACGAACCCAGCGGCACGACCGCCATGTTTGGACGTCATGACCTGGGCTTCCAGTCACCTAGCCAGGCATGACGGCCGACTTCGGCCAGCTCGGTCTTGCGCTGTCGCCAGTCGGGCATCCATGCGTTCATGCGCTGCTGCCAACCGCGACCGTGCGGTTGACCCGGTGGCCTGGCGGCGTGGGCCTGCTCGTGCACGAGCACGTACTCGACGAGGTGCATTGGCAGGCCGAACACGGCCCAGTGCAGACCGGTGATGTGCTTGGGCGCCCCGCGGTAGACGCCCCAGCGGCGCCTGCCGAGGTCGCGCACCTCGTAGCGGAGGCCCTCGATCCGGCCGTCCCGCTCGTATTGGCGTCCCTCGCGCCTCGTCCAGCCGAGCCCGACCTGCCGGTACAGCCCGATGATGGCCCGGCGAACCTGTTCCGGCCGCTGCCTCCGTGCACACAGGATGTGATCCCCCGTCGCGGCGGGCAGTTGCTCGACGCCCGTGGGCAGGGCATCGACGAGGTGGAGCTGGTAGCGCTGCCCGAGCAGGTCGAACTCTTCGCCGTCGACGAACTCCTTGACTGGGTGGTCAGGGGCCAGGCGGGTGGCCGTCTCCACCTTCTCGATGATCCAACGGCGGTGGCTGCGGACGAACCACGCGACCTGCTCCGGGTCGGCCGTCGGTGGGATCAAGACCGCGACGGCACCGCCGGGCAGTACCTCGATGCCGACGCTGCGGCGCCGCGGTCGGATCGCCACGTCAACCTGCATTCGGCCGGGAGCTGGAGCCCAGCCAGAGCCGTTTTGAACTCGTCCGGGCCGCTCATCGTAGTCGCTCCTGATAGTTGATGTGCTGGACGGATGTCACGGCCGTGGCCGCTCCGGTGCGGAGGAGTTCGTTGACGCCCTTCGAGTTGGTGGAGTGGATTGATCCGGGCACGCCGTAGACACGCCGGCCCAGTGCGGTGGCGGCGCGGGCGGTGGCCAGCGCGAAGCTGCGTTGCCCGGCCTCGACGATCACCGTCGCCGAGGTGAGGGCGGCGAGCAGCCGGCAGCGCGCGGCGAGCCGGGCCTGGACGGCCAGCGCGCCGGTCGGGTGCTCGCTGACCAGCAGGCCGCCGCGCTCGATGACGTCGCCGTAGAGACGGGCGTGCTCCTGTGGGTATGTCTGGTCGACACCGCAGGGCAGCACGACGACGGTCCTGCCTTCGCCGGTTAGCGCTGCCCGGTGGGCCGACTCGTCCACCCCGGCGCTGCCGCCGCCCACGACGGTCACTCCGGCGCGGGCCAGGTCGTAGCCGAAGTCGGCGGCGACCGTGTTGCCGTACCCGGTCGCCCAGCGCGTGCCGGTGAGCGCTACGGCGGTGTCGGTGAGCTGCGTCAGTGATGCGTCACCGCGCACCCAGAGCGCCAGGGGCGTGCCGAGGCTGCCCATGGCGCCCAGGCGTCCCAGCGGCCAGTCCTCGTCTTCGGGAGTCAACAGCCGGGCGTCTCCGTCCTCGATTGCCCGGAGGTCGTGCTCGATCCTCGCCTGGGGCCGGGTGATCTCGGCCAGGACGGCGGGTGGGGCGGTGGCGCCGCGGATTCGGGCTGTCGCGTCGACGGGTCCATGGACCGCGACGTAGGCGTAGACGGCCGGGGCCGGGGGTTCTGTCGCGCGCAGCAGGAACAGGCGGGCGCGCAGCTCGTCGGTGATGGTCATGGTCAACTCCTTGCTTCGGAAGGTGTGCATGCCGAAGCGCCGCGCAAGGGGCATGACGTCGTTCCTGCGCGGCGCTTCGGTCCTTGTGGGATTGGCCCGTGATGTGGGCTAACTGGGTGTTCTCGACCACCAGGAGGGGCGGTGCGCCTATGACGCGGTGTTGTTGGCTCCGCGACTGATCGCCTGGCGCACGACGGCGATGGCGGCGTCTGTGCGGCGTTCCATATAGGACAGGAGCTTGTCTGTGTTGTCCGTCCAGGTGGTGTCGAAGCTGTCGAGGGCCTTGTCGACGGCCTCGGCGGGCGCGGTGACGTAGAACTCCTCCATGGCGGGGTACGCCCCGTCGGTTCGCTTGCGCAGCCACAAACGGCGGTGCGTGTCGCGGTCGCCTTGGCGGACAGGCGCTCCGGTGATCTCGGCGTTCTTGACGAGTTTCACGCCGACGAGGTCGCTGATCTCCTCCAGTGCCGCCTGAACTAGAAGCCGGTCGGCGACCAGGACTCGTTCGAGCGACCGGATGGCGGACGCAGGTGCGGAGAAGTATCGCCGGACGCGGTACACCGCCCACGGCATCGCCCTCATGCGCTGCGCGGCCAGCGTGATCACCTCGGTCGCGTGGTCGCGCTGCAACCGAGTGATTAACGACTTGCCGGGACCGAACAATCCGGATCGCGGGTTGAGCGCGAGACACGCGTACTCGTCGATGACGTGCTGGACAGCTTCGTTTGGCAGCGCGATGAAACGCGCGAGCTGCTCCGGCCAACCCGCCGTGTTGCAGCCGGCGAATGGGCACTGCCGGCAACAGCTCTTGGGCCATTCCCAGTCCACATTGAGCTCGCGCTTCAGGTAGGCGATGCAGTCCTGTCTGGTCCACCGCCACTCATGGATTGGGTATGTCGGGATGCGCCGCCCGCCCATCGAGTACGCCTTGTCCCGCTTGATCCTGGTGTACTCGTCGCGGTTGAACCCGATCGCGTGGAAGTACTGCCGGTCGCCGAACTCGTTGGCGCGCCACATATCTAGCGGTGCGCCTTTGGCTTTCTGGCTGCATTTTCTGACGCCGCCGAGCTGGGGCAGCGTCCCGGTGGCGCGGTTCTCGTCGGAGAGTTTGAACACGCCGTCGAGGTGCAGGTGTCGAGGCTGGCGGGTGTCCTGCAGGACGGTAATACCGTCCTTTTTGGTCGGTCCGTTGCGAGCGACTTCGACCAGTCGAACGTTGTGCTTGCGCAGCAGCGGAAGCATGTGCTGTTCGACGAGTTCGCCGGTGGTGCTCCATTCGTCGCCGGTCTGCGCGATCACGATCACCAGGTTGGCGAAGTCTCGTGCAACGGTGGCTGGCCGCACGTCGGGATGAGTCAGCATCCGATGGATTGCGGCCGTTGACTCGGCGCCCATGCCGTACGACCACACGTAGGGCAGTGGAACGGTTTCCTTGGCCGAGCTGAAGGTCAGTGTGGTGTCGACGTGCGGAGAGGCGTCGTGTGCGCTCCCTTCCATATCGTCCTCCGTGCTTGCTTGGTGTGTCGTGGACAGAGAGTCGGCTCCCCCAGAAGAGCGAGATGCCGCACGTTGAACGGCCGTCGCAGCCATGTCCCGCGGGGAGTCAGTTGTCGGAGAGATCCGAAGCGGCGCCGGCCTGGCGTGCAATCACGGCTCACTGGGCGCAAGGAGCACGCCGTCCCACCGCCCAGAACGGTCTGGTCTGGCCGGCGGGACGGCAAACGCGGTTCGTTCAAGGGCCCACGGGGATCGCTTCGTTTCGCCCGATGCGGCCTGGCGACGGACTGGTTTGTCAGGCGCCGGCGTACTTGCACTGGACCATCTCGCCGTCGTGTTCGCCGGTGCAGGTGACGTCGGTGAGCGCACGGCTCTTGACGGTCAGCTTGCGGCGCACGGTTGCTTCGAGTTCGTCGATTGTTGATCCTTCCAACGCTTCGTGGTGCTCGCTGGGCTCGGCGAACATCGGTTGCCCTGGGAATGCTGCGGCCCACATGCGGAGGTACAGGCCGGCGGCTTCTGACCTCAGTGGAGTACGGAGGCTTATGTCGCAGCACATGCAGCACACTTCTGCGGCGGTGCCCTGTCGTGTGTCCGCGCCATTGGCGAGGCGTTCCAGGAGCTCACGGCAGTGGGATCGGTACACGAATTCTGTCTCCATGAGCTTGTGTGTCGCCTGGAGCAGAGGGAAGCTGTGGTACAGGACGTCACGCTCCGAGGGGTGTCGCTCCATCGCCTGGCGGACTTCGTCCGCGGTCCATTCCATTCCTCGTGAGATGCCTTCGACGAGACGCTGCACATCGCGCCACAGGTCCAGCACCGTGTCGTTGTTGGTTTTTTCGGGCATGACAAGGCCCCTTTCGTTTCCATGGTTGAACGTGAGCGTCAGGTTCCGTTCCAGTGGAGGGAGATCCACGGCCGCCATTTCCGTTCGGCGTTGCCGCTTCGGGCCGCCACGCTGAGCGGAGTTTCAGGCAATGCGCGGTGCGGCGCGGCGTTCGGTCTGGCTGTCCTCGCGAAGTTCGAGCCACACGGTTTGGTTGTGGCAGCGGTACAAGGCGCGCGGATCCAGCCAATCCGTGGTGCGGCCGTCGTCCGGCTTCACGCCGACGGCGGTCGACGCGCCAGTGTCGGAATCGTCCTCGGTGAACAACGTCCCGGTGCCGAGCGTGATCTCCTCGCCTACTTCCGGCGTGCTGGGAGCCAGGCCCCGGTAGAGATCTCCGCAGTGGCCAGAGCGGCGGGTGCGCAGTACGACCGCGACCAGCCGACCGCGTCGCCCGACCGGAGCGGACTCAAACGAGACGTAGTCTTCGTCGTCCGGCCCGGCGAGCAGGAAAACGCTGCCGTACCGGTCACTCTGCCGCTCGAACCTCGCCCACCACAGTTGACCTTCTCCTAGCGTGACGGTGCCGGTAGGTCCTGGCGCGGGCCCTACTGGGCTGGTCTGTTTCGCGGCGGTGATGATGTCCGCCATGGACAGGTCGTTGCGGAACCGGTGGCCGATCTCGGCTTCCAGTTCGGCGTACTCGGCGGCCAGTTCTGGGCGCAGTTGGGCAGCGCGCACGAGGTCCTTGCGGCTCGCGAGCACGCACAGCGAGCACGACAGCCGGCTCATGCCCTGGTCATATGCCGGGTGGTATGGAACGCCCGACGAGCGGATACGCTGCCATACCTGGGTTTCTGTCCAGTCGTGGATCGGCAGCCAGGTGTCGATGGTGCGCCGGCCGCTGCTGGCGGCCTCGTCGCGGCTCAGTTGCGCCTTCTTCAGTCGTGCTCGCGATTCCTCGGCGCGTAGGCCCATACAGTTGAGCACGCGTGCCGGCCGGGCCAGGTCGCCGAGTTCGGCGACGAGTTGCGTGATCAGTTTCCTTGCTGGGCCACGCTTCTGGTCCGAGGAGCAGTAGCGGGCTGAGGAGGACGGCCAACGGCCTCGGTGGCGGACCTGGTCGAGGAGCAGACCTTGCTCGCGGTGGCGTTCTTCGTAGCGGACCCCGTAGTGCTCGGCCTGCTTGCGTGCGAGTTCGCTGGTACCGGGCCACTCGACGTGGCCCAGTGCGCAGTGCAGAACGGTGATCCGGTCGAGCACTCCGGCGGTCTCGGCCAGGGTGCAGACTTCGTCGAGCATCGCTTGGGAGTCCTTACCGCCGCTGCTGTTGACGAGAATGACGTCATAGGCGGCGAGGTTCGGTAGTTCGGTGGTTGACGCGTGCATGAGTCACCCCTTCATCAACGTGACGACGGAAAAGGGTCCTGAGTGGACCGTGAGTTGCACCGGCGCGCCTATGCGCGGAGGTGAGAGCCGGGGCCAACGGCTCGCAATGAGGGTTGTCAGCCTTCGAAGGTGACGACGCCCTGCACGCAGATCCGCATTGGGACGGTGCTGTCCTTGTCGGTGCGCAAGAGCCATGGCTCGGTGTCGTCGAGATCGACGGAGACTCGGACCTGGCGACTGGCCGGGTCGACATAGAGCGCGACATGGACACCGGCGACCGTGATCGTCGGCCGTTCGTCCTCGTTCGTCATCGGCTCGAAGGTGGCTGCGCGGTTCGCGGTATCGGCTAGGGCACGCGGATCGACGTGGCTGCTGCTGTTCATGACGTTGTCCTCAGGGTGGATGAGCGGCACGTCGCTGCCGGTCCGCGCGGACGAGCAGCGACGTGCCGTGCGGGTGGTGGACGGTTCGGCCGCGGGTATAGCCGGGGAAGGCACAGGGGCTTAGCCGGCCGTGCCCTGGTCGCGCTGCGCCGTGGTGATGTCCTGGTGGTCCGTGCTGCGGTAGGTGGTGTCTCGGTCGGTCTCGGGCGTCCAGCCCAGTGCGGCGAGCAGGGGCCGGATGCCGGCCCACCAACCGCCAGGGAACCTCCGGTACACCCACTCGTCGGCGGTGTAGCGCTCTTCGTCGTCGGTGGGCCGCGGGATCACGATGGAGATGGGTCGGGCGCTGAACATGTCGATCGTGATCACGAGGGCGCGGAAAGTGCCGCCGGGCGCGGTGCCGATCGTGTTGGCGCTGGGTGCCGCATTGATCAGAGTGGTGTGGTACCGGGTGGCGTCACCGGGGGTCCACCATGCCCAGCGCGGGCGCTCTGTGGGGACGTCGATTTCGGCGATGAGTTGCCGAGCGTCGTGAATGTCGTTGGTAGCCATGGCAGTTCGAGGTCCTTCGAATGTGTTCAGCGCAAGACCGGCGCGAAGCCCTCCCGCACAGGTTTCTGGTACAGGAGAGGGCATCGCGCCGGTCTGGGTTGGCTGGCGGTGTGGTCAGGTATGGCGGTGTCGCCGGATCGCGTGGTCGACGGCGCTGGTGATTGCGTTGCCGTTGGTCTGCGGACTCGCGTGGTGGTAGAGCGGCCAGGACCAAAAGCAGTCGCGGCCGTCGCAGTAGATGCGGACGTGTCCGTCGTCGTTTTCTTGGAGTACCAGGGGAAGTCGGTGCCGTTTGGGCTCTGACGTCCGGTGCTTGCAGTCCCGCACGGTAAGGCGGGATCCATCCTGGAAACCCACGTCGACCCCGCGCTCGGCGAGATGCTGCACGACGTGGCCAACCAGGTCTTGCGCGTTGACCTTGCCAACGGCCGAGCCGGGCCGGGCAGGGTTTTCGAGGTAGGTGTAGATCAGGTCTTCCAACGTCTCGACCAGAATCATCGGTGTAGCCCCGTTCCTGAGTGTGCTCGGTTAGCGCCAGTTGCTGTATTCGCGGTTCCACCGGGATTCGACCTTGGGCGCCAGCTCGGCGCGGAGGTCGTCCTCAGTGCGGCCGTGCTTCGCGGCGAGAGCGGCCAGGATGAGCCGTGCGTCCTCGTGGTGTTCGGCGATGCTGTCCCGGTGGTACGCGACGTTGACCCTGGCCAGGTGCCGGGCATAGGACAACGCGTCGGCGTAGTTGCGGCGCGCGGTGAACTCGGTGTCGATCTGCCCGTATTTCGTGGTGCGCAAGGGTGTTCCATCCGGCGCGGTGATCGCTTTCGCGGCCTTGGCCTTCGCGCGTTCGGCCTTCTCCGCTTCCCGCGCGAGCTGCTCCGGAGTCTTGATCCGGCTGGGCCGGTTGCGGACTTCGACCGGCGCGCTGGGGTAGCACTCGGTGCACGCGGCCTTGCCAGCCAGGTCGACGATCTCGGTCTCGTCGTGTCCAGAAAGCTGGGTGAGCCACGCGAACTGGGTGGTGGCGAAGCAGGTTCGGCACTGCGGTGTGCGGTGTACGTGGCCGCCGGTGTTGAGGACCAGCCAGGCGCGGGTCCAGCCGCCCCGGCGTTCGAACTCCGCTTCGAGCGGACGCGCTGCTGTCTCACACTCGGCGATGGTCTGGCGGGCCTGCTCGATTCGAGGCTCCAGCTCGGCCGCGTACTCGGTCATGCCGTCTTCCAGCAGGCTCCGGTGGCGCTTCCTGAGTCCGCGGAGCGTGCTTTCGGCCTTGCCGTTCTCGATGTCGAGCCGAGCGAGTTCGACGTCGATGTCGCTGGGGGTCGCGGTGGTGGGGTCGTCGATGGGCATGGGTGTTCACCTCGCAGTGGGTACGGGTTCGGGCCAGGTCGTGTCGGCCAGGCGCGGTTGGGGGAAGGTGTTGCCGGTGCGCCAGGCCCGGATGGCTGGCGCGAATTCGCTGGTCACGGCGCGGTCGAGATCGCGGATGTCGATCGTGGGTCGGCCGTTGCGGCGGGCGTCGGCCCACAGGTCGAGGACCTTGGTGAGGCTGTCGGCCAGCACGGCAGTCAGCGCGGTGGCCGGATAGTCTTCGGCGACCGCGGCCAGCAGGCCGGTCACTTCGGTCAGCGGCATGCCGGGTGTGGAGTAGCTGTCGAGCTGGCGGACCGGCAGGGTGACGAGGTGCTCGGGTCCGGACTGCGCGCCGGCCAGGGTGACGGTGCCGAGGTGGACGTCAGCGCCGAGTTGGAAGACGTAGACCCAGAACCCCTCGCGGGTGGTCGCGCGGGTGAGCGACTGACGCGGTAGCCGGCGTTCCCGTGCGAGGTCCAGTGCCTTCGCCCGGTTCGCGGGCGCGATCAGTACGTCGTCGAGGTCGGCCCGTGACAGGTCCAGCCGGTCGAAGAATTTCACGAACATCGCGGCACTCCTTTCCTTGTGGTGGCGTGGTTTCACGCGGTGAGCGAGGCCAGCGCGCGGGGTGGCAGCGCGGTGGTGGTCCAGCCGTAGAGGTCGAAGACCTGGCGGGCGTGGGTGCGGCAGTAGAGGTCGAAGGCGCCGCCCTGGCCGGCGTGGGTGGCGCGGCGGTGGCAGTAGCGGGGGCCGCGGCCGTTGCCGAACTCGGTTTGCCAGGTGCACACCCGCAGCCGGTGCACGCCGATCACCAGGCCGGGGCCGCCGTTAACGCCGATCCAGCGGCCTCCGTCGAGGTCGGTGGCGTGCCAGACGTACCGGGTCCACATCCCGCCGGACGGGGTGTAGGTGCGCCGGCCGGTCTGCCGGGTATCGGCGGGGTCGATTGTGGCCAGGTGTCCGCCGGGCCAGGTGGTCAGCGCGTCACCGTCGGTGGACACGTAGGCGACGAACGTGGTCGCGCGGGTCATCGCCACGCGTTCGCGTTCGTCAGAGCACGGGTAGCAACTCGTGGCGCCGGTGCGCGGGTCGATCACACTGCCGGTGCCAACCGTGTCCGGGGTGGCGGTGTGGCCGCAGTCGAGAACATCCGCCTTGTCGGCGGTTGAGGAGGTGGTGGTCATGGCGGCGTCGGTCCTTTCCAGCCGGAGGTGATGCAACGGAGGCGCGCAAGGTCGACTCGCCCGGTCGGTTTGGCGAGCACGCCGGACCGGATCAAGGCGAGGTCGACCGTCGCGATGGCGTTATGCGATGAGGTGATGCGGTTAGGCGAGCAGCCACCGGCGAGACGCAGGCGACTCCTGGCAGGGGTCGAGGTGGCGCGGGTCGGCGCCTTCACGGGTACGGCGGGCGACTACGAACCACCAGCGCAGCAACGCGCGGACTGCGCGGACTCGGCTTGGCGCGTTCGGCAGGAAGTAGACGAGTCCGCCACCGTCGAGGAGGTGAGCGCGGTCGCGGTAGGCGGTGGGTGCCCATCGGCCGCGTGTTCGGACGAGTCCACCTGTGACGCTGACGGGCTGGCGAATGCCGTAGTACTCGGCGGCGCGTTCGTCGATGGTGACGATGTGGACGGTGTGGCCGCCGGTGGCGTCCACGATCTGAGTCAGGGTCGCCGTGCCGTCGCGGGAGTCGCGTCCGTTGACCGGCAGCGTCACGACGGCGGTGGTGTGGGCGTTCGTGGTGTTAGTCATGGGAAGGCGTCTCCTTCGGGACGTGAGCAACGCGCCGGTGGGTGGCGGGTGTCGGCCGGCGCGCAGCCGACACCCGTCGTGGGACCTCGTGCGTGGGGGTGGATCCAGTGATCACTTGTCAGCGGTACTGACCGGTGATCTGGACGAGGTGCGCCATGTCGACGACCGGACCGGCCCAGTAGCGGACGTGGGCGGGTTCGTTGCCGATTCCCCAGACGTAGAGCCGGAAATCGGGGTCGCTCGGGCATGTCCACACGGAGGTGTTGCCGGTTCCGTTGGGCGTGCGGACTCCGAATTCGTCGCACCGGTCGATGTCGCTCGCGGACCACGGACCGGCCTGGAGGTGTGCGAACACCCGGACATACGGGGCGTCGAACGGCACGGTGTGCGCTTCCTGCCGGGCCGTGACCCACTCGGCCAGCGCCGAAGCGGACAACGATCGGGCGGAGGTGATCACGGCGCGCATGGCGTCGACGCTGGTGAGCCGGCCGTGATCGCTGCTGTCTCCGTATGCCAGGGCAGTCGGTCCGGTGAACCACAAGGTGATCCATTGCGGGCCCCGGTGCCAGCCGCGGGCGTAGCCCCGACGGTCGCCCATCTCGCTGATCGGGATGGGCGGCAACGTGCCGTCCAGGCCCCGGTCGGGGCGAGGCGTCCACTTGTGCGCGCGGAGATCGTCGTCCACGGTCGGGTACAGCATGTCCGTGGTGCGTGCGCCCGCGTAGCCGTGTGCCGACCTGCTTAGGCTCTCCGCCAAGCCGTTCATCCGGCCGGTGACGTTGCGCAGGCCATGTACCGGCATGGGTTTCGAGCTCAGAGCGTCGTCGGCCAGGTCGGCAACCTGGCACCGGAGTTCGCCCGCGCGCGCGGCCAGCTCGGCGAGGCTGGCGGCCTGCACGCGGTTGATCGCTTCGAAGGAATCGGCACGTGCGCGTTCCCGCACGAGCTCGGCGCGCAGCGCGTCGACGGTGATCGAGTGGTCGTCGGTCATGGTGGTACTCGCTTTCGTCGGTCGGTAAGGGCGAATTCCGGAGGTGATGAAACGGCGGTCAGTGTTCGGCGAGCACGCGGTCAAGTTCGTACAGGAAGTAGTCGACGTCGGTGTCCGGGCGCATGGCGTCGCTGGTCGGTGCCGAGTCAAAGTCGTCGACGTAGTCGGTGTGGTCGCATTCGCAGCAGTCCGGCGCGGTGGCCGGAAACAATTCGCTCCCGACGTTCAGGTAGGAGGTTTCGAGCGCGCGATCACGGAACGTCGATGCGGTGTAGGTGGCGATCTTGGTCACGACACGCGCGGCCGGGAATCGGGCGAATAGCTCGGCCAGCACGTCGTAGTGCGTGTGCCAGCACGCGGAAATGGTGCGGCGCCTGCCTTTCGGGCCGGTGCCCTTGCCGAACGCGGACGAGCTTCCCTTGGCGCCCAATCCGGTCGTGTCGTTCGCCCGGAGCGTGAATGTCGCGCGGGGGCCGGCGCCGTTGGTGCGGTCTTCCCCCGTGCGGACGGTGATGTTTCCGTCGTACAGAGCGTCGGACACGTCGCGCACGACGCGGTGAATATCGATGAAAGACACGCCGTACACGAACATGGTGATCTCCTTTGCTCATTCGGGAAGTGGTGTCGATTGCGTGCGCGCGGATGAGTCGAACAATCCGCAACGGGACCCCCGTTGCAACCATTGCGCGCTGTCAGAGCTGCGCGACGCCAGCTACCCAGTGGGCGCCGAACGTGCTGCTGACCGATACGGAATTTCCGGCGCGCGGACCGGAACGGGTGGTGTCAGATCCATGAATCCACGCGACGGACCGTGGTTCCGCACTTCGCAGCGACATAGTCAGCCGCATCCGCAAGCGTCGAGAATCGGTAGCGGTATGCGGACAGTGGTACGGGTGCCCATGCACCGCCGGTCGATTCAATGCGCCACCGTCCACGTGGTGCACGTTCGCAGGCGACGAACGCACACCCGTCACGCGTGAAAGCAGCCGCGCTGTCAGCGTCCTGTTCGCCGTAGGTGTCGTCACTCATGACGTAGCCGTCCTGGGCGTACTGAAAGTGGAGCTCGACGTCCGTGGCGACGTCTGTCGTGGTTGGCATGTTCTCTCCCGTGATCGTGACCAGAATTGGTTGAAAGGGGTTAGTCCCAGGCCCAGCCGGGTTGAAATTCGTCCGGTAGTTCGGCGAACGTCCATGCGCCGAAGATGCGGTAGTGCCCGGATCGCACGCGAACGTGCGCACGCGGCACGCAACCCGACGGCCTGAACGTCGTGCGCTCACCACGGCGGTAGGCGCCGCGCTCCGCCGTGACCACCACCGTGATGTGTCCCCATGACGTGTAGCCGGTCACTTTTGCCGGCACGAGTCCCGAAAAGCTGTCCAGGAAAACGAGGTCACCGGGTTTAATCACGGTGACGCGGATACCGTTGGTTTGTGTTGCGTTCATTGGTGAACCCTCGCTAATCGCGTGTAGGTGTCGGATCGGGTGGTTACCGCGTGCGGCTGTTACCAGTCGCCGAATGTGCAGACAGGCGCGCATTTACCGGTGGCATGGGGTCCGTCCGGTGCGAAATGCGCGCGGCGCGCGAGTCGGTCTTGCTGTTCGTCGCGCTCGCGGTCTTCCCTGCTGCGCATTCCTGCCCATACCACGGGTGCCGCACCGGCGAGAAGCTGATCACAGCGGGGGCAGCCGGGAGTTTTGCGCCCGAAGACGGGCCCGCCGCACGTGTGTTTCACAACGGTTTCCATGATCGCGCCTTTCACTGCGAGGCGAGCCGTTAGGCAGCCGATTGGTAGCCAGTTCCGGGGCATGTCGCCAGTTCCGGAAAGTGGTTGGCTCGGAAGTCTTGCCAGGCGTGTTCCGAATTTGCGCGCGCCCGGTTGCGGCCCTTGTCAAGGCGGTTGGGGCCGCGCTGCTGTTCGGCTTGCTGGTTCAGCCGTTGGCGGACAAGCCACGTCACGGCCTGAACCTGGTGTGCCGACACCCGGTCACCCGAGGGACCGGAGATCATTTCCGCGGCACGGTGGTACTGACTGACCACGTGGTCGTAGTGCCGACGGCTGATCGAACCGTCACGACGCTTGAACCCTTTGAGGGGTGCAGAGTCGTATTCGTCTGAACTGAGTGCGCGACCGTGCGCGACGGACAGCGCGTGCCGATCGATGACAACTCGCGGGTCATCCGGGTCTTTGTCTCCGCCGTGCTCAATCAGGTGTGCGAAGTCGCGGATCTTCGGGCCGGCGAGGATGTCTTCGTATCGTTCGCCGGACAGCAACCGGTTGGCCGCGTGTTTCTGGGCGGCAGATGCGAATATCCCGGAGCCCGGTCCGCCGATCCCTTGTCCCTCTCGGAGCACGCGAGCGGCATTGAGTACGTTCCCGATCCAACCTTGCTGGGGCGAGTAAATCGCGAGCATTCCGGCGCCGAGATGAGCGTCACCGTTGGCGATAACCATTGCCACATGGTGTGCATCGAAATACCAGCGCATGCCCTGGGCTATTTCGTCGGGTGCGGCCTGTTCCCAGTGCCACACGATGTTTTCGTGGCTCACAGGGTGAGCCTGGAAAAATGGGTGATCACTGGGGGTAAGCATGGCTATCAGATCCTTACGTTTGGTTCACGCTCACCGGCGAGTCGTCCCACAAGCGGAACCATTCCGCTACGGCGGTACGCTCGCCGGCCGCCCGTACGTATTTGTCCAGCGCGAGCAATTCGCGTCGCACCTTTCCGACGTCCAACTTCAGCAACTCGCGCGAGATCTCGTCTCGCACGCGGTCAAGGTCAACCGCACCCGATGAGGTCAGGGAATACAGAGCGGATGACATACCGCCGTGCCATTCGGACGCGACGCGTCGCGCTTGCCCATCACTGATCAATGCGACTGTTGCACTCATGGTGTCCACCCCTTTTTGGAGTTACGCGGCAACCGCAACGGACACGGATTCCATTGCGGAGAAATCGAAAATGGCGAGCTGATGGGTTTCCCGCGCGAGGGTCATTGCTTCGGACAAGTTCGCTGTCACGACGGAAACGTCAAGGTAGACACGGCCGGTGTCAGGGTCACACCAACCGCCGAGAACGCGACCGGACAGCGTGAGAGCGTCTTTTGCGCGTGCGATGTACTCGTGAAGGTCATTGCTGGTCACGCGACGGTCGAAAACGTGTTCGTGTTCCGGGTGCACGGCTACCGCGTAGCCGGTGCGAACGTCCGAACCGTCGCTAGGGTCGACAGAAAAACCGCCGTCCGGAACGGACAGAGCGTCCGCCATAGCGCTAATTCGGGCGGACCAATCAATCAGAGTCATAGTCATGTCGGCACTCCGTTTCGTGTGTGAAAAGTGGTTGACTGGCAGCGATTCAGGCCAGTTGTGAACTGGTATCAAAACGCGCAACCCTCACCGTGGTGAGATCTCCGCAAAGGGGACACATCCTGTATCCGGGCAATACGGCACTACTCACGGGGTGAGGGTTGCGAGTTTCGATAGCACATTCCCTGAATCTTTAATCTCTGTTGGGATAAGCCGTTATGTCTAGTGCGCAATGCAGGGAACCATGCCCGTACGGGTTTAGCGTGCTATGGGCAGGCGAGAGCGACGCTCTCAAGCCAGAGAAGCCCAATTTCGGCAACCGCCTAAAACAACCCCGAACGCCCACGCATTGTGACGTTTTTCGGTGCTAGACCACCATTGACTTATCTTGGGGACACACCTGTGGCAGGCATGCCATTTATGCGCGCTTCTCCGCTTTATAGCAAGAGCTTTACGTAGTGAAGCTGCAAGCGCAGTTACTACACATTCCAGACTAGAAATGCGCGTTTGGCTACGCGTCGTTCTTCACGCTGCTCTGCACGGTTTCGCTGCTGTCCGCACGGCCCAAGCCGTTGCCCGCGCTTTACGGGACTACCGTCTTCTGAACACCCGGAAGGAGGTACTCACCGAATCGGAGAACTCGCAGGGACACCGTGCCCCGGTCTTCGCCCTCTCGATCCGATGTGTTGACTTCCTGATGTGGAGTCGACATGTAGAAGTACACACCTTGAGTCCACACTTTTCAAGACGTAGAGCTCCTGTCGTTACCGTTCCGTGACCTTCTGGGGAGAAACCCGCTGGTCAGAGCTGCGCAGGGTCGCCGGCCCCGTCTGTACTGACTGCCAAAAGAAGGCAGGGAAGAGCCACAGCGACCGGCACGGCGGAGCCCGGCGACGCGACCAGCGACCGGGCAGCTCGTTTGATGCCAAAGTTTTCGGATTTCAGGCGGCAGAATTGCCCAGATCGGGAATTGCAGGAGATTCGATACTTTGAATCTCGGCCAATGCAATTCAACCGGGAAGAAATCTCAACACATGAGATTGGTTGACGGGCATTGAACTCGCACTTGTCAAGAGGTAAGCAATAATTGAAAGCAAATTGACGCACGAGTCGCATTTCGGGCGCCGTTGATCACAGGCCGAGCAACGGCCGGGAACACGACTGGGGGAAGTGTGTGGGAGGCGGCCTGGCAGCGCTCGGCCGGCGGAAAGTGGGGTACGGGGAGATGGTGACCATCGCAGTCAAGGCGACCACGGAGTCAAGAGGAACGGCAGGCGACCACCCACCCAAGTCGACTGTTCATATGCCTGCCGGCGACCGAGTCGGGCGTTGCATCGGTAGGGTCTGCGGGCCGTGTGACCAGGCGCTTCGCGACACAGAGGGGCTACTGCTCTAACAGGCATGTGGATCGGACTGTCGAGCGGTAGGTTGCCAGGACCCTACAAGTCACTCACTGAGAGTGCTGTTGATCTACCAGTCCGTCACTCGATGTGGTGACGCTCGCTCGTCCTAAGTAGAAATACGCTGCATCGGGTACCCCGTCTGGCGTAGCGTTGACAACCTTGACACTGATCACGCGAGGTACCGATGACGAGTAAAAATTGTACGCCCTCTGGCCAGAAAGGAGGCGATTCGAATCTTTGAATCTTTTGGCTCACCTGCGCTGCGGGGGCGGGGTGGAGGTGAGCCTTCACGAACGAATGTGGAGTGTGTGCATGGTAACGGGGGACGCTAGGTATCTACAGCGGTCGCGGGATATCCGCCACCTGCTAGCTGGGGACTGGATCACGCACATTATGGTGGCGTTGAGTGCGGGGCCGCTGCATTACAACGAGCTTCATGCCGCCATTCAAGATATGACCACGTATGACCCATGGACGGGGACCGAGCGTCGGATCCAGAGCCGGGCGTTGAGCCGGACCTTGCGGCGCATGGAGACCTCCGGCCTGGTCGACCGGTTCGAGGAGCAGATGTTTCCGCGGTCGGTGGTGTACTCGCTGACGCCGGCGGCGGCGGACCTGCTGACCAGGGCGCGACCGCTGATCGACTGGGCGGACGAGCACATCGAGCTGATCGAGCGCTTGCAGAAGTCGCAGTCGAAAAGCCAGGAGCCTCCGGCGCAGATGCTGGACGGCGAGCCTCCGCACGACGATTTGCCAGGCTGACGGGCTGTTTCGGCATGCCGGGCGTTCCGCTCAGCTGGCGGCGGCGTTGTCAGTCGGGAGCGGCCGGCGGGTGCTTCCTCGGCGTTGAAGGAAGTCGGCCAGGTTGAGCGTGTCTCCGCTCGGGGGTTGGCCGATTTCGTCGAGTGTGGCGGTCAGGAGTGCGAGGGTGCGTGGGATGGCGGCGTACTGGCCGAGGCGCGCCTGGGTGCGGATGATGTCGCGGTAGACGCCTTCGTTGTATCGGTCGAGCTTGCGGGTGCGTTCCAGCAGCGTGAGCATCGTTTCCGGGTCGGTGTCGCCGTGGGCGCGGATCAGGGCGCCGAGCGCGTCGAGGACGTCGCGGCGGATGGACTCGCGGAAGGGCTCGGCCCAAGGGACGAGCAGGTCTTCGGCGAGGTCGCCCTTGTAGAGCTCGATGGCGTCGTGCAGCTGCAGGAGGGCGTCGCCGCCGGTCGGGCGGGGTGCCTGCAGGGCGTGCTGGAGGTGCCAGAAGTCGACGGTGACCAGGTCAGGGTTGAGCTGGTAGCGGCCGTCGTCGTTGAGGACGACGTTGTCGAGGGCGCCGTCGGTGGCGTCGCTGAGTGCGCGACGCAGCATCGAGAGCGTGTTGTGGAAGCTGTTGTACGGCCGCGGTGGCCGGCTGTCGGGCCAAACCGCTTCGTTGAGGACTTCGCGGCGGACGCCTTGGGGATGCAGCGCGAGGTAGACGAGCACTTCGCGCTGCTTCGGTGTGAGTGTGCCACCGAGCTCGCGTTCGCCGCTGTCGTCGTAAAGGGCCAGGTAGACGCGACCGAGTACCCGCACGGCCAGCGGTCGCCGCGGCGCCAGTTGATCCTCCACCACCGGCTTCGACCGGTTCTTGGTCCGTGTTGACGAGTCGTCGGCAAGCTCCACGTCGTCGGCGGCGGTGCCGGGCTCATCGCCGCCGCCTGCGGGTGAGACCGGTACCGGGTCAGGCGGCGGTTGGACGTCCACGGGGACGGCGTGGACATCCAGCACCTGCAAGCTCGGCGTCGGCGCGACCGGCTGGTTGTTGTGCGGGTCCGGCGGACGGGTCGATTCGAGCTGCGTCATCTCCTCCACCGAGCGCTGCTCAGGCACCGGAGCCTGCACGATCCCGTGGTCGTCCTCGGCGACGTCCGCGAGCGGCCCGTCGTCATCACCGGCAGCGCGGGGTTCGAGGTCGAGGCCCGGTATGTCGGGGGGGTCTTCGGCGTCGTGGAGCAGGGTGAGCAACGCGGTGGTGTCGGCGGCGGGCAGGGTGAACAAGCGAGTGCCGATGAGTACGTCGCCGAGGCCGGGGCTGGTGGCGCTGACGGTGCCGTCGGGGCGGACACGGACGGTCGCGCCGGGCCGCCACTGACCGAGCAGGATGCCGGCCAGGCCGAGGGTGGAGCCATTGTCGAGGACGGCCTGCAAGCGGCGTTCAGCGTGCGGCGCCGGGCTGGCGAGCAGCACGAGCGAGGCCGGAGTGGGCTGGGATTCGGTCTCCTCGATGGCATGGCGGGTGCGGGTCAGCAGGGCCGCTTCCATCTCGTCGAGGGCAGCGTCGAGGGAATCGACCACCAGGACGGTGGATGGCAGATGCTCGACCTGCGCGCCGTCGAAGACCAGGTGCAGGTCCTCGGCGGGGATGATCACGCAGATGCTGCCGCCGGGCTGCTGCTCGGCGAGCAGGTGCAGCAGGAGCGCGCGGGCGGCGTCCGTGGCGCCGGGCCCGGCCAGACCAAGCCCGCGGGTGCTGGTGAGGTTCAGTGCGAGTTCGCTTCCACCTCGAACGCCGACTCGCGCTGGAACGGGTACTGGTTCGTCGTCGGGTTCGAGCGCGCCGCCCGCGGTGATGTGGATCCGCGGTGGAGCGGGCGCGAGGTCGACGAACTCCACGTCGTCGGCGCGCAGGTCGTCGTCGTGGTCGTCGTGTGCGGTGCGCAGTGCGCGGACCACGGGCGCGATCGGACGCTGCAGGTCAGCGCGGTCGCCGCTGCCGACGCGGTAGCGACGGCGCCGCCACATCCTCGCCGACACCGAGGCTGCAGTGACCAGGCCGGCCAGGCCGAGGCTGACGAACACCCCCGTCATCAGGTCCAGCCCTGGTTCGGCCTGGTCTGTGCCGTGCTGGTCGGCTTGATCAGTCGCGGCCGGAGCCTGCGTGGTCGGTGCCGGCTGCGTCGAGGGCGGCGTGGTAGGCGCCGTGCTGGTCGGAGGGGCCGATTGCTCGGGCGGGACCTGTGGCGGTTGCTGGCCCGGCGCTGGCTCGTCGACCGGGGCGGGGATGTAGGCGGTGATCTTCCAGCCGGGCCGCACCAGATTGGGGTCGGTGAGTGCGCGGCCGTCGGGCTGCTCGACGCCGCGGTTGAGTTGGAACAGCTCGGGCCACCGGCTACCGCCGCCGGGGCCGTAGACGCGTTCGGCGACCCGCCACAGGCTGTCGTAGATCCCGTCCTGCGGGAGCCGGACTTCCTCGGTGGCCTGCACCGTCCCCGGCGGGGCGGGCGCCGCTCGATCGATCACCAGGGCGGTGTGCTGCACGAGCGGGGCCTGCCGGGCCAGCGTGTGCACGGTGGGACCGGGTGTCAGGGGCGCGGTCACCGCGACCGGCGCGAAGTCGCTCGTCAAGGCCGCGGCGGCCGACGTGGGCACCGTGTACAGGGTGCGGCTGCCGAGCAGGGTCAGCACGATGGTGCCGATCAAGGCCGCAGCGAGCCCGTGAAGCGGGCCGGGCGGGCGGACCTGCGGCCAGGTGATCCCGCGCGCTGCGTCGAGGGTGCAGCGCAGGACGTCGATGGCGAAGAAGAACCAGACGATCCAGCACAATACGGCCAGCGTGTTGAGCAGGAACTGCGGGTTCATCGGGTTGAGCAGCGTCGCCTGGATCTCGTCCCAGGTCGGCACGTGTCCGGGCAGGGGCCAGCCGACGAAGTGCACCAAGGCCCAGGGCAGGCCGGCCACGAGCGCGAGCAGGACGACGGCGGCGAGCAGGCCGCGCAGGACTCGGCCGACGAACCGGAACGTGCCGGCTGGCGTCCACGAGGTGTGGCGGCTCGTGGCCGGTGCCAATTTCCTGCGTGTGTGGTGTGAATGTGCGGTCACGACGTGCTCAATTCCTTGGCAGTACCGGGTTTCGGCTCGATGTGCGCCTGCCTGGCGAGAAACGACCAAGCGAGGTCAGGTCACTTCCGCAGGAACACGCGCATCCGCGCCCGCGGGCGCGGACCGAGGTTCGGCGGGCTCCGGCACCGTCGCTGTCGGTCCGGACGTCTTTGCCGTCGCCGTCGGCGGACCTTGGCCCGTCTCGGTCTTCGCAGCGGCCGACGCGGGCGCGGACTTCTTGCGTTTGGTGCGCGTGGTCTTCCGGCCGTTGAGCCACCGGTCCAGGTCAGCAACGGGTACGTCGGTGAACTTCGCCAGTTCGTCGGTGCCGATCACGTCGTTGGACTCGGCGAGTACGTCACCGAGTTCTCGCTCGACATCACTGAGTTGCTCGGCGATGGCGGCCCGGCGTTGCGCGAGTTCGCCGACCCGCTTCGCCGCGGCGGATCGCTTCGCGGTCGTGGTGCTGTCGTTCTCTTCGACGCGATGTTCGATCTCTTCAGGTGTGGCCATCCTGGTCTCCTTCGTCGTTGGCCTGCGTTGAGGGCGGGGCGTGGTCATGGCAGGACCCCAGAGATTCCGCGCTGTGGCTGGGCTTGGCCGGTCGCGGTGACCGTGATCGAGCCGATGCCGATCAGCGGGAGCAGCTGCGTCGATTGGCTGACGGTGACGGTGACGTTGACCGTGTTGCCGGCGACGGAGACGGTGCCGGTGTGGCCTGCGGCGGCGAGGTAGTTGCGTGCGGCGGTACTGGCTTGCTGCGGTTCCAGGCGCAGGGCGCCGTTGGCGCGGTAGGCGGTCAGATCGATTTCCTGGGCGCCGGCCCGAGCGGCTTCCTGGGCCTCACCGAGAGCACGCACCTTGGCGGCCAGCGCGAGTCCGCCGTCGAGCACGAGGCCGGCGAACAGCAGGACCGCGGTCACGATGATGACGACGAACGCGGTGACCCTGCCGCTCTGGTCCTCACGAAGTCGGCGCAGTGCGAGGCGGCGAGACGGTGTTGTGGAGCTCATCCGGTGCCTCCTGCCTGCGCCACGGTGCTGCCGCGCCACACGTCTACTGGCGAGGAGAAGCTGGATTCGAACGTTCGGGAGCCTGGGACGCCGAGCATGGTCAGGTCACCCAGACCGACACTGCACGAGACGGTGACGGTGACCGTCGAGCCGGGCTTGAGCCCTTGGGTGTCGGTGGAAACCGTGAGCGACTGGCAGGTGATCCCGGCAGAAGCCAAAGCGGCGCTGGCTGTCGTCTGGGCGTTCGCGGTGGCCTGCGACGGCGTGCGGGCCAGGGTGGCTGCACGAGCGGCTTGGTGCGCGACGTCGTTGATCCGCAGTTTCGTGTCGGCGAGCCGGCCGCACAGCACCACGAACAACAGCAGCAGAATGAGCAGCGGGGTGAGTAGGGTGAGCTCGGCCGCGGCGGAGCCACGTTCATCGCGGCGCAGCATGCTGAGCCGTGCACGCACGGGGTGGACGAGCCTGCGGGGCTTGAAAGTCGCGTTCATGGCGCGGTCCCCGCAGCGGTCGGCGGGGTAAATTTCTCAATGGGCCCAACGGCTTCGGCGTGAACCGTGAGGGTCATGAACGGGATGACGCTGGTCGCCGTTCCCGTGATGGTGACCGATGCTTGGGTGTTTCCCCGCTGGGCGTTGACCGCACCTCCCTGCAGTGGGCCGCTTCCCAGTTGCGCCAGGATGCGTTGCCCTTCGGTGTTGCCTGCGGTGGCGCTGCCACCGGACACCCGCGCTGCGGAGAGCGCCTCGGATGCAGCAGCTTGGGCGATGTGGGTGGCGTGCATGTACAAAGCGAACTGGGCGATGAGCAGAATCAGCAGGAGCAGCAAGGGCGTGGCGATGACGAGTTCGACCGTTCCAGCACCCCGCTGATCGTGTCGTAGCCGACGCAGCGCGGCGCGCACGCGCGTCCTGTGTGGACGCTCGCCGGTCGTCAGCGCTCCGTTTCGAGGCATTGTCGTCACCGGCCTACAAGTTGATACCGTTGGCTTTTTGGGTGACCTTGATGACGATGATCGCGATCACTGCGATCGCGAGCGCCGCCAGCAGAGCGGTGACCACGACAGCCTCGGTCGAGTAGCCGCCCTGGTCGTGACGCAGTCGCTCCAGCTCGGCACGAACTCGGGCGATGAGGATCTGGACTTCGGTAAACATCAGCTTCTCCCCTGTGGTTCGGGGTCCGTTATGGACTGTTCTTGTGGAACTCAGAGACCTCCCAGCACCTGTGCGAGTGCGGGAAATCCAATGAAGACAAGGAATCCACCGAATAGCATCACCACGGGTAGGCTCATGCGTTCGGTGGCCGCTTGGGCATCGCCTTCGGCGTCGGTGAGTTCGCGAGTGCGCAACGCGGCGGCTTTGGCCGCGAGGCTGGCGCGCACGCGGGCGCCTTCGGTGCCGGCCAGGCTGACCGAGGCAGCCAGCTCGGACAGCTGGTGCACATCGAGTTCGGTGCCGAGTTGGCCTAGGGTGGACCAAGGCGTGTTGCGGGTGAGCTTGGCGGTCACCAATGCGCGGCGAATCTGCTGGAACGCCCAGCCTTTGCCGATACCGACCGCGTCAGAGAGTGCTCCGTCGACTCCGGCTCCGCCGGCCAGCAGTACCCGGATCAGGTTGAGGTAGGCCGACAGCGCGTGCCGGAAGGTGGAGCGTCGCCGCTCGGCTTCCTGCCGGACGCTGATGTCCGGGAGCAGGAAGCCGCCGAGGGCGAAGATGAGGCTGGCGATGGCCGGAACTTCCCACCCCAGACTGACATCGGCGACCACGAGCAGGAGCTCCATCAGGATCGGCAGCAGCAACCCGGTCAGCGCCAACGTGGCCTGCTCGGCCAGGTGGTGCTCGATGCTCTTGCCGGTGACGGCGAGGTCGTTGCGCAACTTGCGGTTGGGCAGCCCGAGTGCGGCCAGCGGCTTGATGAACGGCTTGCCCACACGCAGGGCCCAGCCGTCGGAGTCCGCGGCGAGGATCGGCGGCGGTGCCGGTGTCGCGTGCAGCCGGTCGACCAGAGTTCGAAACGGTGGCCGGGGCGGGAAGATGTAGACCACCAGCGCCCACAACCCGACGCCGAGCCCAGCGCCCCACAGCAACGCACTGATCATGACGACGCCCCCTTTCCGGTGAACAGGTCATCGACGTCGAGATCGGCGTCGTGCGGCCGGATCGTGCCCAGCTCGGTCAGGAACCTTTCTGGCTCCCGCATGCGCGCAATCCCTGCCAGCCAAGCAAAAGCTGCGACGAAGAGCACTCCGACGATCAGGAGCATGATCTGACCGAACGCGGTGTTGTACGGGGCGAGGTAGCCACGGTTGAGCAGCACCAGGCCGACAGCGAAGGACAGCGTGGTGATCACGATGACCCGCACGCTGGTCTTGGTGCGGGCGCGGCCGGCTTCGACGCGCATCCGCATCGACGCCTGCTCGCGCGCCTCGCTGGCCAGTTCCCCGAGCAGGTCCGCCAGCTGCCGGGCTTGGTGCTCGGCGGCCAGCACGAGCGCGGAGATCACCAGGTCCGCTGTTGGGTCGCGCAGCTGCTCGGCGAGGTTGCGCAGCGAGGGTGCGAGGCGTTCGCCGCGTTCCAGCCGGACGGCCAGCTCGGTGATCTCCTCGCGGATCGCGGCTGGGCAGGCCGGGGCGGTGGCGAGGATGGCCTGTTCCAGGCCAGCCGCGGCGACGAGCGTGTCGCGCAGCATCTCCGTCCACCCGGCGATCGCCTCGATGCGTTCGAGGTGGTGCTTGTGGTCGGTGTTCGAGCCGAGGATCCGCGGCAGACCCACCACGGCCACGACAGTCAGGATGGCGCCGACCACCCAGCCGGTGATCGCGCCGACGGCCAGGCCGGCGAGCACGGCCACCACCAGCCAGCCGACCTGCTTGCGGTCGTGGTGGGCGGCCAGCCAGGCGCTCAGTCGCGACGGCGTCGTGGGGCGGGCGGGCCGGCCACGCAGGCCGGCCCAGACGAGCAGGATGCCGACGGCGAGGCCCGCGCCAAGCAGTCCGAACAGGGCGGCGGTCGTGGTCATGGCGTCCACCACCCTTCGCGCCGCTCGAACAGGTCTGGGTCGTAACCGGCATCCATGAGCAGGTCCACGGTGTCGGTGCGCAGCGGCGCGCCAGGCACAGCACGCAGGTCCGGGCCGGGCCGCCACACCTCATTGCTGATGATCTGAGCGCCGTCGGCGCCGACGACTTCGCGGATGGAGGACACCACGCGTTTACTGTTTTCGCCGCGGGGCTTGTCCAGGTGCACCACGAAGTGCAACGCCGCGGCCACCAACAAGTTGGTAGCTTCCATCGGCAGCCGCTCGGGGCCTTGCACGGCGTAGGCGGCGAGCTTGGTGAACGCGCCCTGGCTGCTGGAGGAGTGCAGGGTGCCCATGCTGCCGTCGTTGCCCATGGACATCGCGTTGCACATCGGGATGACCTCGGGACCGCGGACCTCGCCCACGATGACCCGGTCCGGGCTTTGGCGCAGTGACTGCCACACCAGGTCCGACAGGGAGACCGCGCCCACGCCTTCCAGATTGGGTTCGCGGGCCTGCATCGCGACCACGTCCGGGTGTGCTTCGCCGTCCTCGCCGAGGCCGAGCTCGAAAACGTCCTCGATCGTCAGGATCCGTTCCCACGACGGGATGGCTGAGGCGAGACCACGCAGCAGGGTCGTCTTGCCGATCGCCGTGCCGCCGGTGACCAGGACGTTGCGCCGGGCACGCACCAGCGCTTTGAGGAACGACTCCAGCGCGAGATCGATGGTGCCGTTCTCACGCAGCTCCGCCAGAGTGACACTGGTGAAGCGGTGTCGCCGAATCGACACCGACGGGCGCGCGGTGACGGCCATGACTGCGGAGACCCGCTCGCCGCCGGGCAGTTGGAAGTTGACGATCGGCGAGCCGCGATCGAAGCGGCGTTCTTCCACGCCGGATCGGGTTGCCAGATCTCGGATGAGCTCGATGAGCTCCGTGTCCGAACCCACCACGGGCGGCACCCGGCGTCGGCGGCCGTCGGCGTAGCGAACGAAGACGCGGTCGTAGCCGTTGATGTTGATGTTCTCGATCTCGGTGTCGGCCAGCAGCGGTTCCAGACCGGCCAGCCCGAAGACCTCGTCGAGCACGGCCGTGATCACCCGCTGCTCGACCTCGGGTCGCACCAGGTCGTGGGCTTGCCGCATCTCCGCCTGGGCATGTGCCTCGGCGGCGTCCTGCAGGATCGCCTCGGCCATCTGACGGCGAGCCACAGTCCCCATCGGGGCACGGCCGCTGCTTTCGTCGTCCCGAATGCGTTGGCTGAGCTGCGTGGACAGCTGGTCACGCAGGTACTGCCGCAGCCGGTCCACGGCGGCGGCCTCCCCGGCGGGTCGATGTGGAAGTTCTGCCGGGCCGGGCAGGTTCGTCGGGCCAGGTTGTGGGCCGGCTCCGTTCGAGGTAGTCGTCAGGTGCGGCTCGCCGAGTCCGGGTCGGGTCATGACGTCGCGCCGTTCCGGGTTTGCGGCCCGAGGGGTTGCAGGGCCGCGCCGGAGATCTGCTCTCCGGGCACCGCCAGCCGCAGGTGCGGGGCATGGGTGCCGCCGTTGTTGGTGGCGTGCCAGTGCGCGAAGGCGTTCAGCGCGATCTTGGCGGCGGCGCGCCCGAGCGCGGACTTCGCCGGGCTGTGCCGGCCGTTGCCGTGCCCGCACAACACGGCGGCGCCCTTGTCATCGCGGGGAACGCGGCCCATCACCGGGATACCCATGACCTGGGCGACCTCAGCGGTCGGGTAGCCGTCGCCGACGAGCACGAAGCACGGCTTCGCCGACCACCGCTGGGCGGCCTGCAGTTTGAGCGCGACGTGCGCGAGTTCGTCGTCGTGTGGTCGGGCGACCAGCAGCATCGCGTCGGCGCCGCGGATGATCGGGAACGCGGGCGAGTCGGGATCCACCCGGCCGCAGTCGACGATGACCGTGGTCTCCGGCTGGTCGGCTGCCCTGCGCATCGGCGACGATGCGCCCGGAGCCAGCACCGACAACGCGGCGCGGGCTTGTTCCGCGCCGACCGGCCCGAGCACCACGCGCAGGCCACCTGGCAGGAGCTGCGTGTGCTGGGCGAGCAGGTTCGGCTCGGAGCCGCCGCGGCCCCGTGCCGCGGCGGCAAGGCTGACCAGCCCTGGTGACTCGGGCAGCCGGAAGCGGGCCATCAGGTCGCCGCCGGCTGGGTCGGCCTCGACGACAATCGGGTTCTCCTGTCCTGGCCACCTGGCGCCGAGGGCGGTGGCCAACGTGGTGACGCCGGGCGAGCCCTTGAGTGAACAGACTGCGATGAGCATCAGCGGCCACCTCCCGCGATCGCCACCAGGCTGAGTTGCCCGGCCGGAGCGGAGGCCAACGCCCGAGCGTCCGTTTCGGACAGTTGCAGAGAGACCACGGTGGTCTGCTCGGTTTCGCGCGTGGCGATTCCGGTCACCACCGCGGTCCAGGACGAGGTCTGTCCGTTCGAGGTTCCGGTCGTCGTGCCCTGGCCCGGCGTGGTGAGCACTGCAACTGTGGTGCCGGGTGCCAGGTCGGGCGGGAACTGTCCGGGCTTCAGCCCGACAGCTGCGATTGCCTTGCCCTGCAAGGGAATTTGTGGGGCACCGAGGACCGATCGGGTCACCAACGAACCGGCGGGCAGACTGAACGCGACCGGTTGTCCCACCACGGTGGACGCCGCCGATGCAGACATCACGTCCATTCCGGAATCAGACGCCATGCTGACCTGCTTGAGGTCCTGCGCGGTGAGGATTTGGCCCACCGCAACGGGACGAGCCAACGCCAGCACGCTTTCCCTGTCTCCCAACTGCATTCCGGCGAACACGCCGCCCGCGGCGCACACCACGACCAGCAGGACACCGAGCAGCAGGTAAGGCACGCTGCGCCGCCGGCCTCCGCCGCTCAGGCGTGAAGGAGCCTTGCCGTCACGGCCAGCCCACGCGTTCGCCGACGTTCGATCCTTCGCCGTCGTGTCCGTGCTAGTCGAACCTGCGGTAGTGGTCACCACCGACCTCCTTCAGGCATGACGCCATAGCGACGCGTCGATCTGGGTGGTCGACGTGCCTTCCGTAACAGGGTGTTTCGTTGTGGACACCCGCCCTCGTGGGGCGGGAGGTTTAGTTCAGCCGGTGGCGATGCCCTGGCTCTCCGCCACGCGGAACGCGGCATTGCCGGTCGTGGTCATGCTCGGGAACGTGCCGCCTTGGCCTGCACCCGACCAGGTCACGATCCAGTTCACCGTGGCGGACACGGGGAACGCCTCAGCGCGCTGCCCGGCCGAAGAGGTGCGGTAGGTGTAGCCGCAGTCCGGCGACGCGCTCTTCGGATTGCCCCCGGCGGGGAACTGAGAACCCGGACCGGTACAGGTCACCGAACCGCCGTCACCCATCGACCAGGTCACCGAGGTCGGCTTCGCGACCGCGGTCACCGAGACACCCGGCACCGCCGCGGTTGCCGACACATCGCCCCAACTGCTGGGGTCCAGCCACATCCAGGTCGGCAAGCTGACCAGCTGATCGCCTGCCGGGTTCGCCTTGATCTTCGGAGTCGGCAGCCGCAACTGATTGCGCGCCTGCGCCGCGAGTTCAGCAGGGGACGGCAGCGGCGCCGGACCGGGTTGGCCATCGGCAATCCAGACCGGCGGACGGTACAGCGCATCCGCGAATCCGGGCCCCGTGCACTTGTAGACGTACCAAGCGCCCGAGGGCGGCTGGGCCTGCGCGGGCCGTGGCTGCGCTACCGCGAACTGCGCGGTGGCTGGCGCGCTCTGCGGCCGGTACACCGCGGGCACCGCGGGCACCGCGGGGACCGCACCCGACTTCGGCGGAACGTGGAAGGCCGCCGGCTGCGCACCGCCAGGCGCCGGGCCCTGATAGCCGCTGCGCTCGTATCCGCATTGGGCCAGGTTGTTTTTCCCACCGATGATCGTGTCGCCGTTGGCGTTGGCCTGCCCGGTACCGGGATTGTTCTTCCCAGGGTTGCCCGGCTTGCTGTTTCCGTTGCCCTGGTTACCGTTTCCATTGGTGCCGCCCTTGCCCGCGCCGAGCTCGCAGCCGGGGTTGGGATACTGGCTGCAGTCGGTGAATCCCCAGCCCCCATCAGCGAATGCGGGTACCGCGGTCACCACGAGCACGGCCGCGGACAGGCCGACCACGACTCCTAAACGTTTCAACACGAGCCCACCCCCTCCACTGCGAAGCGGGTGACCCTCCACGTACCGTCCTGCTGCTTCTTGACTTCCGCGGTGATCGAGCGTCGCCCGCCCGGTGTGTCGTTGACCAACTGGCCGTTCTTGTACTTCAGCCAGCCGCTGTCGTCACCACAGTCCGAGATCATGACTGTGGTCGGGTTGTCTTCCGGATCCACTTTGGACACTTGGGGATTGGTCTTCGGCGCACCCTTGGTCACGACACCGTTGAGGTTGTCGGTATACAGGCTGCGATTGACCACCCCGAGCGCATCGCCCGTCGCGTACTTCGCGAGCTCTGGCGACTGCCAGTCCCCGGTCTCGCCGGCCTTGGCCATCTGCCGCCACATTCCCGTGTAGGCAGCCGTCGCCTGCTGACGCGCGCTGTCCGCCGGAGAAACCGGCGACGGCGAAGCGCTGCTCGGCGACGAAGAAGTTGTCGCCCCAGTCGTGCCCCCAGGCGTTGGCGACGAGTTCGAACTGCAGGCCGTCAACGTCAGCGCCGCGAGTCCGATGACAACCAGTCCCGCCCTGCGCCGGCCGTTGCGGCCGTGTACGTTGCCGTCGACCACGTGCACCCCCTCGGATCTGCGAAAATTCCTTTCGATCTACTGTGGTACACCTCACGTCTACCTGGCGCCCCCTAGGAGACCGCAATGTCCCTATGAAGGGACACAAGTGTCGGAACAGGGAAAATAGGATCAGGTTCACCCAAATGGGCCAACCTTGGCGTGTCCAAATGTCGCTCAGTAGTAGTTTCGCTACACCGGAAAGTTCTAACCAGAGGGCCGCAGGGGGTACATCGTGACCAGCAATGTCACTCTCGCGAGCCGACGAACGGCGCGAGCTCCGCAGTGACTGCGGTCAGCATCGCTGGTTGGGGCCTGGCTGGGCTCGTACTCGCCTTTGTTCTGCGTATCGCAGTGCAGCGAAGCTCGGCCCTCCCTGCGGAGAGCGAGCGGATGGCGCCACCGGTCGTCCTCGAAGTGGCCACCGGCGTCCTGTTCTCGGCACTGGCCTGGCGCATCAGCGCAGAACCTGACCTGTTCGCCTACTCCTGGCTGGCCGCTGCCGGCGTCCAACTCGCCGCGATCGACTTCAAGACCCACACCCTGCCCACCAAGCTCATCTGGCCGACCGGAATCCTCCTGGCCTCGCTCTTCGGCCTAGCCGCCGTGCTCCACCATGACGCCTACCCGCTCATCCGCTCCGCGGCCGGCATGCTCGCGCTCCTCACGTTCTACGGAGCGCTGTACTTTCTTCGTCCTGCCGGGCTCGGCGGGGGCGACCTCCGGCTCAGCGGCCTGCTGGGGCTCGCACTGGGCTGGGCCGGCTGGACGGCCGTCCTGACAGGAACCCTGCTCGGCTGGCTAACGGCGGCAATCGCACTTCTCGTCCTACGTATCGGTCGAGGATCTGAGGCGAGCCGTGACATCCCGCTCGGCCCCTTTTTGATCACCGGAACGCTCACTGCGGTGCTGGCCAGTTCGATGCGCTGAATGAAGCCGCCGACCGGTCCGCGACTGGGGGTATCGCGCCGGTCGGCGGCGGTTCCGGACGGTGTCACAAGGGGGAGGTGGACGCCGCCGGAAGAACCCAACGGTACGCCGGTGCCCGGTCTCCACAGCAGGCCGCGCGTGAAGTAGCCCGATCGGGGGAGTTGCGCCCGACCGATTGCCGATCAGCTCGCCAGCTTCATGCTGAGGAGACTGTGTCCGACCTCAATCGCGAGGCACTGTTGCCGAGCGCCGGAGTGGCGCACATTCTTACGCTGATCAGAAGGCTTCACAGGCGCCTTCGTGGCGATGCGGAAGGAACTGTTGATCTCGGCAAGTTCTGCGGACAGCGCTCGGCAGGAAGCGCACTCGTCGAGATGCGCTTCAACCTCTCGGGCCTGCCGCTTCGGCAGACCGCTTCGTGTCCACGAGCCGAGGACCTCGATCGTCGGTCCGCACTGCTTTGCTTGAGCGGCAGCCAAATGAGCTTGCAGATATCCCTGGCGGAGCGCTTCCCGTGCTCGATATGCCAACGCCGACACTCCGTTGGGTGTAAGTCCGAGGCTCGGCGCGACTTCCGCTGGCGTCTGTCCCTCGACCTCGGTCAGCCAGAGTACCTTCCGCCAACGATCGGGTAGCCCGACGAACGCCTTCTTCGCCAGTGCCCTTTCAGCGCTTGTCGTCACGGTGTCATCGAAGGGGACGCTGACGAGCGCAGGATCGACCGTTTCCGTGATGTCCTCACACAGCTCGACGCGTCGTTCCTTGCGGGTCCTGTCGTACGCGGTGTGCCGCAACGCTGTGAGGAGATATGCGCGGACTGCTGAGTCGGGGCCACCTCCCGCGCAGAGCACCTGGAGGACCCTGATGAACGCTTCCGAGACGAGTTCGTCGGCTTCTGTAACTGTCCGGGAAAGCTGGCGAGCAAGGTTGCGAGCGGAGTCGACGTGGCGTGCGTAAAGGTCACCGTAGGCCGCAATGTCGCCACGGCGTACAGCTTCGATCAATCGAGCGTCGTCACGATCACGAACGTCGCGGATCGGCGGGACAGCTTCGATGGAAGTGCTCGGGCTGGGAACTGGTGCCTTGGATGGTTGTGGTTGGGCCAGAGCGAGGAGCTCAGGTGCTCGCGTTCCGCGCCGGGGAGCGCGCGCTCGGCTGGCCCCGCAGTTGCGTCGCGGACTGTCAAGGAAGTCGGGCTGACCTCCCCGTTCGCTTCGGCCGTCGACGAGACTGGTGGCCATAACCGCACTCCAATTCCTGATCACGTTCATGAGCGCGCGGACTTTCCTCCGCGTTCAACGAGGTTTGGTTTCAGGCAAACGAATCCTCGGACTTGATCGCCGGGATCAACATGGTCTGCTCTGCCGGACGTTCCGGAGGGACCTGCTGATCCTGAGCGGCAAGCTCGTGTCTCCCCGTTCCTGGCGGCAGAGTCAAGAGCGACTCAGAGAAGGCCGGGAACAGGGCAACCATGGCACGGACGCAGCACAGTGGACAGAGGTTGTCCGGCACCGGGGGTCGCTGCTCCCAGATCTCTTCGATTGGCAGGCCACACAGGCCGTAAAACTCGTTGTCCGGCCAGACGACGTGCACGCGTCCGGCATAGTGATTCGCTGTTCCGCCCTGCTGGTTGGTTCCCCAGTACAGCAGCGGTTCAGGTGCTTGCTGTGGTTCGGCCATGGCTCACCGGACCGACCTAATCGGACAGTTTCGGCAGCGATCAATGGTCGCTCGGAGCCTGCCTTGGCCGACAAGATCTTGACGCAAGCTCGAAACGCAAACGCGCCGCATCGGCACGAAAACCACTGCTGTCACAGGAACCCCGCCCAGTCTCGTCCGTGCATGAGTTCGGCGATCATCTTGCACTCGGAGCAGACATCGGCTCCGACGCCGAGAGGTGACCGAAGCGAATGATCTGCAAGCAAAGCGCGGCAAGGTGCTGGCGCGATGCGCGCCACCTGGTTGTTGACGGTGACTCGCCTCGGCTGTCCGTCTTCGGTTTCCTGAAGGTGCAACATGTTGGCGCGCAGGATCGCTCGTGACCACCGCGGTACAGCAACCGGAAGGATGCGCAGCCTCCCGGTGTCGAAAGCGTTGCCTCGCAGGGTGATCGTCGAAAGGGCCAGCGGGGACGGGGAGAGCAAGATCGTTGGGCTCATCATCGATGTCCTTTCGTCGCTTGCTCGATGCAGGCCGAGTCGTTTTGGGAACCGGTGCGCCGATCCGGGTCGGAGCCGGATCGGTACACCGGCGTTCTAGGTTTGACCGTGGCGTCGCTGCCGTGGATCGGTCACCCTCCTGCGGAGGCCATGGCCCTCGTGGTCGCAATCACTGCCGACTGCGGCGGGAAGTCCTTCAGCGCCTTCGGAGCGCATTCCCAACACCAGAGGCCCAGGTGCTCGTCCTCCGGAGACGGCAAGACGATGTTGTCGCCTTCCGGAGCGACTGACGCTCCCAGTCGAAGGACTTCCGCATGGACCGCGTCGTCGAGCGTGTGGCCGGGGCCGGTGATGAACGTCCATCGCTGGGTCTGCGCGCGTTCGATGACCGGACCGGCGAGCATCCGGATCCGGAGGCCGGCCTGGACACGCTGGCCAAGTTCGAGAGGCATGGTGATGGCGCCGACGAGCCCACCGACGGGCATGAGGATGCGCTGCATTGAGCGGTCGACGGTCGCTGGCAATCCGTACTCGCTGCGGTAGAAGCCACAGCGTTCTTCGGAGGTCGCGCCTGAGAGTGTGACTGGAGTGCGAGTGGTCGACGTTGTCACGACGAACCACCTCCTTCGACAGAGCAGGGTGTCAGGCAGCGCGAGTCGCGCTGCGCCGCGGAGATGCGCTAGGCCGAGCCGGTTGTGGGCGCCACGTGCCGGGGGCTGCGTGGCCGGGCGACGGGTTGATTAACACCCTGGGAGGCGAGGGTGGGACCCGTCGTCAGCGGTGCCTCGGGGGACGGACTCGGCGGTACGTGCCCACGGCAACGTCGGACTCGACGCCGCTCGCCGACGTACCACCAGCCGGCACCGACTCCGGCCACGCAGCCCGCCATGAGAAGGAGCGCCACTGCGATCGCCAACCCAGACCCCCACGACGTCTCAGCAGGGGCTTGTACGGCACTGGGGGCGACCGCGGCCATCGCAGCGGCGATGTTAACTTGTGTACTCATCGCTCTGCGCTCCTTGCGGCCTGGGGCTTTGTTGTGCCTACCCTTGGACCGTAACTTGTGTACTCAGATTAACTACGCGACCGATCGGGTGAATTGCGGCTACGTTCCGCAACCAGCCACGCTGTGAAGGTGAGGGAGTCTGTGACCGAGCCGCTTCGAAAACTGCCGGCTGCCGTGATGAAGGTGGTTCTCGGCACTCAGCTTGCCCGCCTTCGGGATGCGGCCGGCGCAAAGCAGGAAGACGCTGCGGGCGTCCTCGGATGCACGCAGCAGAAGATCGCCCACATCGAGAGCGGCAGCGGCATCCGGTTGATCGAGCTGAACGCGCTGCTCGACCTCTATGCAGCCAACGACGCAGATCGGGCCTACACGCGTGACCTGCAGGCCGAGAGCAACCACCGCACGAAACGCGGCGCCTTCAGCACCCGGTTCCGGCAGTACCTTCGGCTACTGGTCGACATGGAGCCAAGCTGCAATCGGTACTTCTCCTACCAGGCGCTGGTCGTGCCGGGACTCCTGCAGACCGAGAGCTACATGCGCGAGAACGCGCGGGCCTGGCGGCCCCCGCTGTCGTCCGACGAGATCGACAAGTACGCGACTGATCGCTTGGCTCGGCAGGGCGTTCTCGACGACTTCGACCAGGAGTTCTGGTTCATCATCGACCAGGCTGCCTTGCACAGGATCAAGGATGGCCGGGTGATGAAGCCCCAGATCATGAAGCTCGTCGAGATCACCGAGCGGCCGAACGTGCATGTCCGAATCGTTCCGTTCTCTGCTGGCTTCTACATGGGCCAAGGGCATGACTACACGATCTTCGGCTTTGATACGACGCCAGCGGTTGACATCATCTACGTGGAGGAGCACGACGGTGGGGAGTACGTCGACAACGCCAAGCGAACCGCTCAGTACCTGACCTTGTGGGACCAGCAAAAGGCGGCAGCCGATGGACTGAAGCAGACACGGCAGACTCTGCTGGAAGTCGCTGAGTCGATGTGATTGACCTGCGGCGTGGGATCGGGAAGGTACAAGGACGCAGATGAGGATCCAGGACACCAACAAGCGCCACCTCGACACCAACTTCACCGAGTGGCACAAGTCGCCCTTCAGCAATCCCCCGGACAACCAGTGCGTCGAGGTGTCCTTCAGCACTGACGCAGTCGGCTTGCGGGACAGCCGGAACCCGGACGGCCACGTGCTGGTCTTTGACCATGGAGAGTGGGAGGCGTTTCTCGGCGGCGCCGCGAGCGGAAGCTTCAACCTGCCGAAGATCCCGTAGTGCGCACGGGCGGCGATCTCCTCGCCGCCCGCAAGCCAGCACCGGTGGTCTTCAGTCACTGTCTTCCCTATTTGCGCTGGTAGCGGTCCACTGTTGATCGAACCCCCGCTCGCGGCCAAGGACTACCGCCCAGGAGCCGTCCGCTGCCCGTCCGTATCCCGGCCAGCGTCGCGCCCGGCTACGTCAACTCCTACCCTCGGGTAAGGCGAGCTCACCAGGTCGACCAGAGGAGGACGCAGTGGGAACACGTCGAACGTCGACGTCGAAACACCCTCCGAACACGCGGCTGAGGTGGCAACGGCTCCAGCGCGGCTGGAGCCATCAAGAAGTCGTCGAACAGATCAAGCGGAGCATTGAGCAGGCCGGCGAAGGTGAGGCCGGTCTGAACGCTGACATGGTCGGACGATGGGAAACGGGCGGTCGCAAGCCGGACCCGCGGTACAAGAAGCACCTCGTGCTGGTCTTCGACCTTCCGGCCAGCGAGCTCGGTCTGCTCTCCTCTGAGGAGCTGGCGCTGCGTCCGGCCGATCTGGTCGTACCTGCGTCTACGACCAACGTCCTCCTGGACGAGCAACTCATCGACGTCGTGGTGAAGAAGGTGATGCTGGTGCTGGGCGGCAATGCTGAGTTCAGCCGGCCCGTGTTCTTAAAGGGCCTGCTCGGGGCGAGTCTCGCAGCGCTGTTCTCGAATGGCATCGCGATCCCCGATGGCGCCGAAGCACTGGCTGCCGAACAGCGGACGCGGTTGGACCGGCAGTCCGTCGACGCCTTCGCCGCGATCACCGCCTCCCATCGCGACCTGTACTGGACGACTGCAGCGGCCGAACTCCTGCCGTCCGTGACCGCGCACGTCCACCTCGGCACGGGCATGCTCAAGTCGACCTCGGACGCTGAAGCGCCACAGTCACGACAGCTGGCATCCGCCGTCGCCGAGTCCGCGCTCCTCGCTTCGCGGCTGTTGTTCTTCGACCTGGCTCAAGGGGATGCAGCCGAACAGTTCTTCCAGCTTGCGGACGATGCGGCGAGCACGTCGCAAGATCACGCTCTGGCCGCCGCGTTGCTGGGCCATCGCGCGTTCGTGCCAGGCTTCGCGGGGCAGATACAGCCGGCTCGCGACTACCTCTCGGCAGCGCACGCGCACGCGCGCTACGCGGCGAGCCCACTGCTGCGCTCGTGGCTGCACTGCGTCGACGCCGAGGTGTCCGCCCGCGTTGGACAGTCGAGTGCGAGCCTTACTCGTATCCGCTCTGCCGAGGATGCGCTCGTGACAGCTGGAACCGACCCCAAGTGGCTCGACTTCTTCGACGCCTCGCGGCTCGACGGCTTCGCCGGCAACGCCCTGCTGCTGGCTGGCCGAAACCGCGAGGCGGCAGGCCGGCTTCAGAGCTCGCTGGACAACCTCGCCGAAACCGCGACGAAGCAGAAGGCCGTCCTGCTGTTCGACCTCGCCGCAGCACAGGCACCCACCGATGCCGAACATGCTGCCGCCACCGTTCGACAGGCATGCGACCTGGTCAGTAAGGCCCCGTACAACATCGCACTCCAACGCGTGCCCGAAGTTCGTGCGGCTCTGAGCGCCACGCCCTACGTCGGCGAGCTGGACGAACGAGTACGAGCGTTGACCGGCCCGGCTGCTGAGGCTTGATCAGCTGTACTCGGCGTTGTGACCGGCAACGCGCGCAGGTAGTTCGGCGAGGCTCGTCAGCTGGAACAGGCAGCGCTCCTCAACCTCGGGCATGTGAAGGATGTGTCCCCACGGCCCGCGGCGAACGAGCGCAGTCGAGATGCCGGCCTGCTGGGCCGGCCGGACGTCGTTGTCCAACCGATCGCCGACGTACAGGACCGAACTCGCTGCGACCCCGGCCTCCTCGATGACCCGATCGAAGAATCCGGGCGATGGCTTCTCGACGCCCCAGCCGTCGGAAGTACCGATGACGTCGACCGGTAGTTCCAGCGCCTTAAGGATCTCCTCCGCCCGTGCAGTCTGGTTCCCTGCCAGGCCGACCCGAAGGCCAGAATCTTGGAGTTCCCGGAGGCATGGCCGCACATCGCTGTACAGGTTCTCCTCGGTGAAGGTCTCCGGCTGGCCGGCGGCGGTTCGCCGCTCGCGTTCCACCGCGAGGTCGAAGCCCGGCTTGAAGACCTGGAAGGTCTCCCGGTAGTCCTTACCTTGAGCGATCACGGCGCCGAAGACGGCGGAGAACGTGTGGCGCGGAATTCCGAGCCAATCGGCCCAGGTCCCGTACTCGCGGGTCTCGTCGACCAGTATCTCGCCCACGTCGAAGAAAACCGCTTCGATCCTTACCACGTGAAGATCCTCCCTGCCTGCATGACGGTCACCGTCATGGTGCCCGACGTAGGTGTCCCGATGCTCCGGAGGCCGGTCCGCGGACGCCCAGCGAACGGGTCGTGGACGGTACCTCGTCACGATCTTGGCGTGTTGACTATGCGTCTCGGTTCATGCACGCATCGTTATCGGGGGTGTTCACATGTCGGACACGCACTGCGCTCGGCCTCCGCGGTCCCCGCGGCTGGCAGCTGTGCGTGCCGAGCACGTCGATCGCGTTGATCCTGGTCAGCGCCCAATCAGGGTGTCGTGAATATGATCATCGAGCTCGGCCAGAAAGTCTTCGGTTCGCCATGGCCGAAGGTCACGCCGAGCCAACCGAATCCTCTGTGCGGCGACCCTGCCGCCCGTGGCCGCGGTGATGTCGACGGCCTCGTGCAGGAGCTCGACGCAGGCGGCTGGATCGCCGAGGCGCAGCCGCGCGAGCGCGAGATCGGTGCTGACGATGCCGCGTTGGACAGCGTCTCGCGACAACTGCAAGGCGGCGACCGACCGGTCGAGGCTGTCGTGTGCGTGACCTGCGTCGCCCGCGTGGAGGGCACACAGGCCGTCGAATCCGTTCAAGCGGTCAGCATTGAACCCGCCGTGCGGATCATCGACGGTCAGCTGCTCGACGGTCTTCCAGGCTCGTTCCAGGGCAGTAGCCGCGTCATTGGGTTGACCAGCGCGAGCGCAGATTTCAGCGTGCACCGCGTGGGCGCGAGCTCGAATCGCGTAACTGGCGCCACGGTGAGCGTCGACGGTCGCGGCGCGGGCGATCGTCCGCGCCGCCTCCAGGTCGTCGGTCGCATGCAAGGTCACCATGGTGTGGCTCGTCTGGACGGCGGCTCGATGGCTTCGGTCCGCGAGGTGCCCAGCCGCCCTTGTTGCATCGGCGTACAGGGCCATCGCTGCCTCGTCGTCACGGGTCTCGAAGGCCAAGCGGCCGGCGAGAGAGTACGCGGCCGTGGCGAGCAGGATCAACTCCTGCCGCGGACCGACCTGGTCAAGCTCCAGGAGCCGTCGGCAGGACTCGACGATGGGCGCGAGCTGGAGCTGGAGGCGGACGAACGGGGTCGCGCCGACTTCTCCGTTGATCTTCTTGACCGAGTCGTGGAGCCGGCTGACGACCTCGTGGTCGAGCTTCGAGGGATCACGCTGGATCGCGGCGATGGTCGACTGGGTCCCAGGCGACAGCAGCATGAGCAGGCCGTCGTTGTCGCGTCGTCCGCTGTGGCCGACCAGCTCGATGAGCTGTCGTACTCGCTGAGGCGGCGTTCCGAAGTGTCGAAGGGCGTCCAGCAGGGTGTCGAAATCGGATCCGGGGCCAATCGCCAGGTCGCCGGCTGGGGTTCGGGCGTAGAGGTGCGCCAGAAGGAACTGGTATCGGTCGCCGGGGCTGGTTCGGTAGGAGACGCTTTCCCACCGGGCGACGGTGCGCTGGATGCTGGCGACCTGCCGGTTCATCAGGGATGCGACCGCGAGCTGGCGAGCGGTGTCCCGCAGCGCTCGGGCCAGCTCAGCCCAGGACCAGCCGCGCCCCTCGCGCAGCTGGCGCAGCAGGCGCGCCCCGGACTCCCGATCGGTCGTGGTCACGGTGTTCAGTACACCATCCGGACGAGGTCACACGGGAACGACCAGCCGGGGTTTGCCCTGCTCGGCTGCATAGTTCACGGTGTACCAGGTGCCGCTGGCCTGGTCGGTGCCTCGTGGGAAGCCGATCACGAAGCCGCTCCGATCGACCATCCACCGGTTACGGGCGTGGTAGGCCGCAGTGCCCAACCGGTCAGCTCCCAACTCCACGACCTGGACGAGTCGGCTCGCGTCCTGCCATCGGCGGATCGACGCCGCCGCCGCTGCCGGTTGGTCCGCCACCGCGCAGGGCACCACGACGGTCAACGACGCTTGACTGCGGTCGGCCAGCCAGTCCAGTGCGGCCGTGTCGATGCCAGCAGCGCCTCCGAGGTAGAAGTGAGCATCCGGGGCAGCGAACGGCCGGAGGTAGTCGTCGAACAGGCCGGGAAGCTCAGACTTGACAGGGATCGAGCGGGTACCGGTGATCGTCACGTGTCGAGCCACGCTCGCCTGCTCCTCCGCGAATGTCATCGAATGTCATCTGCCCCCGTCGTGCCTGGTCACGATCTCATGAACGCACCGGCTGCGGCGAGGGTCGCCCCCCGACCTCGCCGCGGCCGGTTGCCCATCCCAAAGACGACCACGGTGATCACGATGAGCCTGCTGACCACGATGAACCGCCTGACGATCAAGAACGGCTGGTCCAACGCGGTTGACGAGCTGCTCCGCCAGTTGGTCGACGACGGCTTCGCCTTTCATCTCTGCGGCGAACGACTGGATCCGGTGGCCCTGGTCGCTTCCTATCGCTGGAGTAGCCACGTCGACTTGCTCACCATCACGGAGTCTGACCGCGTGACCGCGGCGCGAGCCGTCCGGGAGCCAGTCTTCGACGTCTTCAACCCCGGCAAGGTTGTCTGGGCCTTCGGCAACGAGGCTGAGCCAACCCTCCGGGCTTTCCTGGACTTGAAACACCCTGACCACCCGGACCACCCGAGTGCAACGACGGAGCCACCGCGGCTCATGATCGTCCCGGCTCGCCTTCGGCGCCCGATGACGTTCAGGTCTCCCGAGTCGTGGAAGGTCGATAACCGTGCACGCAGACTGGAGTCCGCACTCGCGAGCGAACTTATCGCCATGGACGCCGCTGGACTGCTGGACCACGAGGTAGGTCGCGAAGGTTCTCACGAACCGGCCGAGCACTCCGCATCTGGATCTGCCACGTGACCATCACCTTGCACGACGCGTTGACGTCCACCTCAGAACGAATGCCGGATCCTTGGGCCACCGGCCAGGTCGATCTGTACGAGAGGGAGCTGTCTCAACACTTCGGCACCACCGAAGCGATCGCCGTGGCGAGCGGTACCGCCGCCTTACACTGTGCCCTGATCGCACTTGGCGTGGGGAAGGATGACGAGGTACTCGTCTCGGCCGCCGCATCGCCAAGTTCGGTCGCTCCGATCCTCTACTTGGGTGCCGCGCCGGTCTTCGTCGACAGCGGTATCGGCGGGATCAGCCTCGACCTTCAGGACGTCGCATCCAAGATCACCGAGCGAACCCGCGCGATCATCGCCGTGCACCTCTGGGGTCGCACGGGCGACGTTGTCAGGCTCGTCGAGTTCGCGGGATCGCATGGACTCAATGTTGTCGAGGACGCGCGCGACGCAGTTGGCAGCCGTTTCGACGACCAGTACGCCGGCACCTTTGGCGATCTGGTCTGTATGTCCACAAGCGACAGACAGATCCTCTGGTCTGGTCAAGGCGGCTTTTTCCTCACTGATGACGAAAACCTGGCACACCGTTGCCGTGCAGCCCGCAGCCACTGGCAAACTCCGCCACCTGGCCATCAGCAACACGCTGAACTAGGCCACAACTACTCGCTCGCTGAACCCCTTGCTGCGATCGCCCGCTTCAACTTGGTCAGGTTCGACAAGCTGCTGAGTGACCGCGCCCGCCAAGCAGGGCTGCTGGCCGAGTTGTTGGTTGGTACGCCACGCATACGACTAACCGAGAGCGTTCGCTTCGAGGATCCGAACCACCAGTATCCGCTGTTTCGACTCGAACTACCCCGGCCTAGGGAGTTCAGCGCACGCCTTGCGGCGCTGGGTGTGCTCAATTGTGTCGGCAGCTTCCTGACGGTCGCGGCTGACAAGGTACCGCTGTTCGGACGTTATGCCGACGACGGTTGCTTGCGAGCACAAAACTACGTCGACTCAAGCCTCGCCATCATCCTCACGCAGCAAGACACGGACGACCGAATCCGTCAGATCGCCTCGGTCATCGACAGGGAGGCGCAGACGTGGGCGCCGGAATGAGTACCAACAGGGCGACAACAGGAACGACATCCCCAAGGGCGATTCTCCTTTGCGGCGGTGGCATCGACAGCTTCGTCGCGTGGCACTACCTCGGCAAGCCGCAGGCGCTTTACTTCGACCTCGGCGACCGGAACCGCGACCAGGAGTACCGAGCCCTCGACACCCTCGCGCGTCGACATAGCATCAGGTTGGCTGTGAGCCGCGAGCTCGACTTGGGGTCGTGGGAGTTGCAGGACGGCGTGATCCCCTTGCGGTACCTGCATCTCGTAGCTCTTGCGTGCCATCGCGCGGACACTGTCTGGTGTGTCGCAGTTAAGGGGAACCTCGGCACCGACAAGAACGCCGCGATGTTTGAGGGCCTCTCTGAGCTCATCTCCCTGGCAGTCGGGCGTGACGTTCGAGTCGACAGCCCATTCCGAGACATGACTAAGACCGAGGTGGTGCGCTGGTATGTCGACCAGTCGCTGCCTGTCGACGATCTCATCTGCACGCACTCCTGCATGAAGCCTAAAAACACGCTGCTCCACTGTGGACGTTGTGCGGGTTGCGTTCGTCGCTGGGTCGCGCTGGCCAATAACGGCATCGAAGCACCGTTCGCCGAAGACCCCTGGCGGTGGGGCCAGGTTCAGGAGAATGACGGCCTCCAGAACGGCCAACTCGGGAGCCTGTACGGACTCTGCGCTGAAGAGCTCCAGTTGGCACGGAGTTCAGTCGGAGTCCGAGCCTCGTCACCAGAAGGACACTTGGGATCTCGATGAGCACTCTCGACACTACGCGCCTGCTCGTCGTTGCGCACGAGGCCATGGACAAGGCAGTCGATCTCCTCATGCGCGGCCAGGCCGGCGAAGTTCAGACCAAGGGCGATCGCGATCTGGTGACGGAGGTTGAGGTGGCTATCGAACATCTCGTACGAGACCACCTCGCGGAGCACGTTCCAGATGTCGGCTTCCTCGGCGAGGAGACCGGCGCGACCGGTGACCCGAGCGTCTACTGGGTGCTCGATCCTGTTGACGGTACGGCCAATTTTGTCCACGGAGTTCCGCTCTGCGCGGTGGCTCTCGGACTCGTTCACGACGGTCAACCTGCTCTCGGTGTCATCGAAACCCCGTTCCTCGGCCACCGTTACTGGGCGACAAAAGGAAGCGGGGCATTCCGAGACGGTGATCCCATTGTCGTGTCACAGGAGACAGCCCTTGAGAACTCGCTGATCGCGCTCAGCGACTACGGGTCAGGAGAAGGCGGCGCCGCCCGGACAAGAGCGTCAGCGACGTTGGACCGAGCACTTTCCCTACGAGCGCAACGAGTTCGGCGAATTGGGTCATCGGCGGTCGAGCTGGCCTGGGTCGCTGACGGCACGCTCGATGCCAGTCTCACCCTGGGCAACCGCAGTTGGGATACAGCGGCGGGAGCGATCATCGCTCTTGAAGCCGGCGCGCTCGTTGTTGACGCGGACGGTAGCCAGCACAGCACGAGTTCTCGTTGCGCCATCGCGATGACGCCCGGCTTGCGCGATGCTCTGCTGCCGCTTCTGCATATCGTCCGCGGAACACGCTACTGGCCGATCTCCACGGCCGACGGCGATGCGCTCCCAGTCGTTGAGCCTGCACACGAACGCGTTGCCGACGCCACAGCGTTCCTCGCCACAATCGGTGTCGGCATCGGTGACGACGACACCGCAGACACGGTCGCGGAAAGGGTGTTCCCGTCGTCCCGCGATGCCCGATCGTGGCTAGAACAAGAACGGGTCTGCTGCACGAGTAGGTGACATCTGAGTTGGCTTGCCGTGATGGTGAGCTGGGAGGATGTTGCTGTGCCCAAGCCCTACCCTCAGGAGTTCCGCGACGATGTCGTGCGGGTTGCGCGTGACCGCGAGCCCGGTGTGACCGTCGAGCAGATCGCGAAGGACTTCGGGGTCCACCCGATGACGTTGTTCAAGTGGCTGCGTCAGGCCGACACCGACGAAGGCGCCAAACCGGGTGTGAGCCGCAGCGATTCGGCCGAGCTGCGTGAGGCGCGCAAGCGGATCAAGCTGCTGGAGCAGGAGAACGAGGTTCTGCGCCGGGCGACGGCGTATCTGTCGCAGGCGAACCTGCCGGGAAAAGGCTCTACCCGCTCGTGACCGAGCTGGCCGCCGACGGTGTCCCCGTCGCGGTGACGTGCCGGGTCTTGAACATCGCTCGGCAGCCCTACTACCGGTGGCGTGCCCGCCCGGTCACCGATGCCGAACTGGTCATGGCGTACCGGGCGGATGCCTTGTTCAACGCCCACCGCGACGACCCGGAGTTCGGTTACCGGTTCCTGGCCGACGAGGCCCATGCCGCCGACGAGCCGATGACCGAGCGCACCGCCTGGAAGATCTGTTCAGGTATGGGTTGGTGGAGCGTGTTCAGCAAGAACAAGCGTCGGGGCAAGGGCAGAAGGCCTGGTCCGCCGGTGCACGACGACCTGGTGCGTCGCGCTTTCAGTGCCGAGGGCCCGAACCGGTTGTGGCTGGCCGACATCACCGAACACCGCACTGGCGAGGGCAAGCTCTACCTGTGCGCAATCAAGGACGTGTGGTCGAACCGGATCGTCGGCTACTCCATCGACTCGCGAATGAAGTCTCGGCTGGCGGTCAATGCCCTGCGCAACGCTGTCGCCCGGCGCGGTGACGTGGCCGGCTGCGTGATCCACACCGACCGCGGATCGCAATTCCGGTCAAGAAAGTTCGTCCGCGCTCTTCAACAGCACCACATGATCGGGTCGATGGGCAGAGTCGGCGCCGCAGGCGACAACGCCGCCATGGAATCCTTCTTCGGCCTGCTGCAGAACAACGTCCTCGACCGTCGAATCTGGCCCACCCGCCAGCAGTTGAGAAACGCGATCGTGACCTGGATCGAACGCACCTACCACCGTCGGCGACGCCAACGATCCCTGAACCGATTGACCCCGATCGAGTACGAGACCATCATGACCTCACCGGCCAGTCAGGCCGCGTGACTGAACTGTCACCTATCGGTGCAGCAGACCCAACTTCCGGCTGCGGAGTTCCCAATTTGGGTGGCTAAGCGCTCACGGGGAACAGCGGGTGCGTTCCTGTTCGGCGCGATCCAGCGCGGACGGTACGTACAGGCGGCCGGAGGCAGAATCGCTTGGCAGGCAGGAGAAAGCTCGACAGATGACGCGGAGGCGTACCTGGTCGATGGGCAGGTGCAATGGCGCGGTGCTCCAGACGCGGTGGTGTGACAGGTGGGGCGTGTCCGCGAGGATCTCGCCGTGATCGTCGCGGCTGACAGCCCACTCGGTCGAGTGAGTCAAGCCGTCAACGACGTGGCAGCGCATCTGCCCCCGCCGGATCAGCCGTGGGTGTGTCCCTTGTGTTCGGCGCAGTCTTGGCCCTGCGCCAGGTTCGATGACGCCGCCCAGCATGTGATGACCGCCGGCCTGCGCCTTAGAGACCTAGTGCCGTTCGACTTGCACGAACGCCTATGGCCGCCGAAGAGGCCGCGAACGCCGCCGTCCTCTACCCAGAACCTTGGCGGTTGGCCCGGTCAGGAGGAGCTGGAGCGATGACAACGACGAGTCGCCGCGTAAAGACACATAGCTGAGGGGTGAGTGTTGGTGAGACCGCCCTCCACTTCGGTGGGACTCGACTCGCGGGTGTGCTTGCGGGAGCACTCGGCCCACCGCGGTCGATGAGCGCCACGCCCCGGCCCAACCTCGCCTTGACCCGCCTGGTCGAGGCATCTGGTGCGGCGAAGAAGTCGTTGGCCTTTCGGCTCAACCAGCTTGCGGAGACCGCTGGCCTGGAGACGCACTACACCCACACCAGTTGGACGAACTGGATGAAGAGGGGAACGCGGCCAGCGCAAGCGGTACGCCCGCTTATCGCCCAGGTCCTGGAAGAACGACTTGGGCGGCCGGTCAGCCTGGCAGAGATCGACCTTGATCACGACCCTGGCGTCGACTCGGGCATCGGTTTGGAGTTCCCACGCGAGCTCGGCACTGCCGTGCAAATCGCGACCAGGTTTTGGAGCCAGGTGGATCGCCGCGACATCCGCGGCCCCGGCGTGGCTGTCGCCAACTACAACACCCCGGTTCGTCGCTGGCTGGCGCTGCCCGCTGACGACAGTGCCGCCTCGCGGTCACCTGGGGCCTTCCGGCGCGTTGGGAAAGCCGATGTCGTCGAACTGCTCGAAACAGCTGAACAGGCACGGCAGTGGGATTCCCGCTACGGGGGCGGGAACTGGCGAACGTCGCAGCTCACCGTTTGCCTGAAGGAGCGGGCAGCCCCGTTGCTACACGGCTCCTACAGCGACGCCGTCGGGCGCCGACTGTTCACCGCCACGGCGCAACTCGCCCGGCTCGCCGGATGGACCGCGTTCGACAACGGCGACCACGCCAACGCCCAACGGCACTACATCCAGGCGCTGCGCCAAGCCCGCGCCGCGGGGGATGTCCAACTCGGCGGCTACGTGCTGACCTGCATGGCCCTGCAGTGCAGCCTCGGCGGATTCCACGACGACGCGATTGACATGGCCGACAGTGCGTTCCACCGCGTAGGCGGCAACGCCACGCCGCGCGTGAAAGGCTTCTTCAAGCTGATCGAATCCCGCATCTGGGCACGCAGTGGCAACGCCCGCATGGCTGACGGTGCCCTCGCCACGGCCGAACGCCTGCTCGACGCCGCGAGCTCCTACACTGGTGACGACCCGGCCTGGATCGACTTCTTCGACGAGCACCGACTGGCCTCCGACGCGATCGAGATCCACCGCGATCTCGGCCGGCCGCGCGAGGCACAGCGCTGGAACGAGTTGGCCGCCATGCCGACCGACACCTTCGCCAGGGCGTACGCCCTCCGTCAAAGCGTCCTCGGCAGCACCTACCTGCAGGGATACCAGCCCGAGCCCCTCGACAAGCGGCTGGTCGACACCCTGCTCGTGCCGCACACCCACGCGGTCCTGCGAGCCTGCCCCGACCTCATCCCCGGCGCGCACAGCGCTGGCAAGGGCGACCGGGACATGGCCACCGACGTCGACCTCGCCATCGAACGGATCCTGCGCGACGAGCTGACCCGCGCTACTCCCGGAATCGGTGTCCAAGGCGAAGAAGAAGGCGGCCCGACCAGCGGCACCCGCTGGGTCATCGACCCAGTCGACGGCACCGCCAACCTCACCCACGACATCCCGCTGACCGGCATCTCCCTTGCGCTGGTCGTCGACGAGGACCCCCTGCTCGGGGTCATCGCCCTGCCCCAGCTTGGCCGCACGTACTCGGCGGCGGACGGTCTCGGCGCCTGCCGGGACGGCCACCCAATCCGCATCGCCGGCCCGGCCCGGCTGGATGAGGCGATCGTCGCGGTCGGCGACTACGGCACCGGACCCGACGCCGCCGCACGCAACGCGGCGATGCTGGCGATCCACGCTGCCCTAGCGCCCCGAGCGCAACGCATCCGGATGCTCGGATCCGCCGCGGCCGACCTCGCGCTGCTGGCCGACTCCGCCCTCGGCGCGTCGATCACCCTCGGCAACCGCACCTGGGACATGGCTGCCGGAGCCGTCATCGCCCGCGAAGCCGGCGCCAACGTGACCGATCTCGACGGCACCGACCACACCACCGCCTCACGCTGCACCATCGCCGCCGCACCCGCCCTGATCGAAGACATTCTCGACATCGTCCAGCGCGCGAGCGCGATCAACAGCTTCACCGGCGAGGAGGTCGTGGCGTGCTGATCACGTTCGAGGGCCTGCCCGGAGCGGGCAAGAGCACCCAGAGCCGGATGCTCGCGAGGTGCCTGGAAGCCAACGGCCACCCCGTCACCGTCTTGCCCGACCTGGCCACCCTGGACACCGACCCCGTCGCGGCTACCCTCGTCGACCTGCTGTGCACCAGCGGCGACTCCTTCCTGCGCACCGGCGACGCCGTCACCGACACCATGATCACCGCCGCTGTCCGGGCTGACCTCGTCGCCACCGTCCTCGATCCGGCGCTGGCCGAGAACCCTGCCGCCGTCGTGATCGAGGACCGCGGCATCCACACGATGGCCTCCTACGCGATCGCCGCCCTGCTCCGCCAGCACCGCGCCCCGACCGACGTCGCCCTTGACTGGCTGGACGCCCTAACGGCTCTGGCCGGGCCGCGCCCCACCCGAGCGCTATGGCTGCAGGTACCCCCGCACGTCGCCGCACGCCGCGCCGACGAACGTGGCGGAGACCGCCACTCCGCACTCACCGGCGAGCAGCGCGCTCACCTCACCTGGGTCGACCACGCCTACGCACTGCTTGCCGAACGAGACCCCCAGCTCAGCGCCCTCGATGTCACCGAGCTCGACCCGGTCGACACCCACCACGCTATTCACGCCGCCTTGCGTCAGATCAGCCAGACGGGCGACATCGACCTGAGCCCGTGTGCGGGGCACCGCGAAACCGCCGAGCCCGTCTCCTACGCTGGCCCCGCCAGACTTCGTCCATCCGTGCCGAGCCGAAACCGAGAGTCCGAAACGATGACCACGTTGGCCAGCCACCGCGAGAACACCGCTCCCACCGACCTGCTCAGCGCCCTGCGCACCGCACGTGCGGCCGGAGCCGACGCACTGGCCGCCACACTCGACGAACACGGGTTGCAGGCACTCGACGGTGGTCGCAACAACGACGTCTTCGCCTGGACCACGGCCCCCACGCCGATCTGCATCAAGCTCTACAAGAAGACGGACCGGCAGCGCGTCGAGCGCGAGTGGCACGGCCTCACCCACGCCGCCGGCCTGGGCAGCGCACCAGAACCGCTGTGGCTCGACGAGGACCCCGAACAGCCGGCCCTCGGCATGACACTGCTGCCCGGCTCCCCGATCCTCGACGTTCTCGACCCGGCGTCGGCCATCAAGTCGCTGGCCAACATCACCCGCGCTCTGCAGAGCGTTCCGCTGAAAGAGCCGCTTGCCGGCCTGGAGCGCGTCGACTCCATCGGCCACTACATCGCCCGGCTCACCGATGTCTGGCCCGGCCAGCTCGCCGACGCCGCCGACAATCCCCAGACCCCGGACATGCTGGCTCTCCTGCGCCGATGGGAGAACAGCGGCGATGCCGAACTGCTCGCGCAGTCCGCTACGCGCGTCTACTCCCGCGGCGACGCGAATCTGCTCAACTGGCTCCACGATGGCGAGTCCACCTACGTCGCGGACTTCGAGTTCAGCGGCTTCTCCGACATCGCAGTCGACGCTGCCGACCACATCGAGCACATCAGCGCCCGTGTCATTCCCGACGACGTCTGGACCGGCGCCGAAGCCGACCTTGGCGTCACACCGGACAACCGGGCCCGGTTCGAGGCCGCGCGGCGCACCATCGCGCTGCGCTGGCTCGCCGTGCTGTGGAAGCAGCGGACCAAGCGGGTCGAGGAGTTCACCGCTCTGCACGAGCGGGTCCGCGCCCTCCAAGGCTGATCACCGCTGGCCGTCACCCGCCAGCGACGTCAGCACGGAAACCGCGTCGACATCGCTGGCGCCGAGCATCGGCACGACAGCGAACAGGCCAGCGGCGAGCAGCCGAGTGTCGGCGAACATCGCGAGGCCGTCGAGCTCTCCCTGCCCGACCCAACGAAACGGGTGCTCCGGCTCCCCGATCACCTCGTCAGGTTCGGTGACGAGGGCGACGTACTGGTGATCGACATGGACATGACGTTCCGGGCAGTGCGCATCCGGCGGCACCGGCTGCTCGGTGATCCACCACGGCATCGTCAGCACGGTGCGCGGAAACGCGGGTGGGACTGCCGGACCAGGGGGCCGCACCAACCGAACCCGTCGGCCAGTTTCCTCTTCGACCTCGCGAAGGGCGGCATCAACCTGCGACTCGCCCGGTTCGACGTGGCCACCGGCGATCATCCAGCGCCGCAGGCGAGGATGCTCGATCAGCCCCAGACTCCACACTCCACCAACCAGCCCGAATACGAACACGCTCGATGTGAAGTGCTTGATCACTCGATGAGTTTGCCAGCCCGGCCTGCACAGGATGGTCGATGATGCGCCAAGGGCGCCACGGACGTTTACCCCCTTGGATTCGCCGGTGATCTCTGGTCCTGGAGCGGGTTTTCCGGCGGCCTTCGCCCCGCTGAGCCCGATGTGGACACGCCCACAGTGACGTGATCAGTCATGGTTCACCGTTTGCCCCTCGGTCGACAGGCTGTTCTCCGACCTCACCGCCACGACGGGACGCGGGACATCTCGGATGGCTGTTCTCCGACGTAGCATTTCGTCGCTGAGCCCAGCGTGGCTGAAGGCCGTCGACGCGGGCTAGGGAGAATGCATCGCATGTCAGCGACCAGCCTGGACGACGTTCGGCACGCCCTGCGCATCAACGACCCAGCCGCTGTTATCGGTCTGCGGGAGTGCGCCTGGCTCGACGTCAAGAGCGGCCCATATCGGCTGGATAGCGCAACCGGGAAGGAGGAGTTGGTCAAGGACGTCGCGGCGTTCGCGAACGCCGCGACCGGCGGCCTGCTCCTGATCGGGTTCAAGACGCAGGTCGAGGACGGCGAAGAGGTCGTCTCTGAACTGGGCCCGATTCCCAGGGACAAGGTGGACCTCGACCAGCACCGCAAGCTCATCAGGACCCGCGTGATGCCGCCTCCGCGCGGCTTCACCGTCGAGTGGATCGACTGCGGCGATGCACGAGGTGTCCTGATGATCGACATCCCCGCCCAATCGCAAACACAACGCCCGTTCGTCGTACCAGGGCCGTCGGGCAACGACAAGGCGAGTGAGCGCTCGGTGGCGGTTCCGGTGCGGGAGGCCGATGGTACCCACTGGTTGCCGCAATCTGAGATCCGCCGGCTGTTGGCGCTCGGCTGGGCGGAGGCCGGCGGCCCCAGTGAGGAAGTGCTCTCTGCGCTGGTCACCGAGGCGGTCTCCGCCGCCAGTCGTGCCGCGGACGCAGCTCGACCTGCACACGAGGTCGGGGTCGGCGAGCCGGGCTGGAGACGGCCGTTTCGGGAGGCGTACGAGCGGGCGCGTCAGCTAATTCAGCTGGGTCGGCCAACGACCGAGGTCTACCGGATCAGCCCAGGTGTCGCCCAGGAGTTCGAATCGGGCGGACCGGCTGAGGGGTGGATCATTTGTGCCTTACCTGACCAGCTGCCCGTCACGATCGCAGAATCGGTATGGGACGCGCTGCACGCTGCAGGGAGCGGAGTACCGGACGGCGATGTGCTCGGCGCCCTCGGGCTTCCGTTCATCGAGCAGGACAGCATGCGGTCCGGACGGGTCGTCAACGAACTGGCCACCGTGGTCGAGCTGCGCGGAGGACGCTGGGGAACTGGCCTGCTGGTCCGCGCCGACTCCGGTCGGACCTGGACGTGGGAGCCCAGCCCCGGCTTCAGCCTCACCACGACCCGCTACGCCGGGAACTGGACCGGCGGGGGCGCGCCGCCGCTGCTACGTGTTCGGGCGATCGCAACGCTACCCTCGGTTGGGAATGGAGAACGAGAGATACCGACCGCTCGGCGGCGCGAATTCGCCATGACCTTGCCGATCAGCGAGCTGGCCGGCGCCGTGACCATCCTGTCGCAGCGGCGTGGTGCCGACTTGCGTGCCGCTCAGTGGAAGTCGGGCCCCAACCGGAACGCTCGTGATGCTGCCAGTTTCTCGACCACGATCGAGACCTCCGACCACCGCTCGGCGCTGTCTGGCGAGGTGATGGCCGCGCTGCCGAACGCGACGTCCTCGGCTGTCGTGACCTGCGCCGAGCTGCGGATATACGATCTCGCGGCTTGGGCAGACGTGCTGGGGTTGTCAGGTGAGGTAGCAGGCAGCGCCGATCTCCGGCTCTCGCTGGAGGAGTTGACCGAGTTCCTCTCCGTTGCATGGCAGACCGCGACCGAGGTCCTGCCAGCAATCATCACCCCTGATCCGCGCGGCGGCCGGTGGGCCGGCCCTCCGACCGTAGAGCTGCGGTTGAGCGCCGAGCAGAAGCACGATGTTCCGGGACCACCGCCGCTACTGACCGACCTGGTCGACTTCGCGGCATTCGGCGAGCGCGTCGATACCCAGCTCACGAGCATGGCCGTGACGATCACCGCGCCACCGCAGCTTCCACGGGAACTCCGGCGGGCGCTGACTCGCCAGGCGTTCGTGTACATGGGACAAGCGTTCGGCTTCACGGACGCATCCGAAGATCAACTGTAGAGATCGCCCAGGTTTCTCGAACGTATGTGCGACTCGGGTGTATGTTGCCGGTCATGGACCTGCAGATGCGTTCAAATATCCGGTCAGACGGCGCACTGCGCTGCCGGGTTGACGGAACTGGCACGCAGGTCGCCGTCTTGCCCGCCACGTGCAAGCTCGGCCTTCACGTCCTACGTCCGGCGGAGTGCAGGGCGATCGTGGTTGACGACGAGGTCCACGTCAGCTGTCCGGCCTGCGCTGCTACGCCAGGCGCAGACCATTGCTGGAGGCTAACCGTCAACGGCACGAGCCCGATGCGCGCCGAACTTGATGACGAGCCTTACGTTGACCTGCGCCTACCGCGCCCTCCGGCTCCGCGGTAGGCAGGTGAGCCAGTTGCTCGACAGCCCGTTCACGGCATGGGAAGGCGACGACCTCCACGGACGCAGGCCGGTGCTCACCGCAATTTGGGTCCGACTGGACGCGCTGTTCGTTCGTGCCTCGGATGCCCCTCGTCACGTCATCGAGACCGGCCTCGACCTGACTGGCGAGGTCCAAGGACGACTCCATGGTCGCTTCCCAAGCGTCGAAGGGGACTGGCTCGGCGTCGTCAACTATGAGATCCCGTTCGCAGACGGCCGACGCAGCAAGCTGCAGCTAGTCGACCAACTCGTTCCGTTCTCCGCATTACGGAAGCGTGAGTAGGCAGGGCTGTAGCCAGAAGTCGGCACTCTGGAGGTGAGTCTCGCCGTGCCGCACTAGGCCGTTTGGGCGCCCTGTCGGCGAGCTTCCCCAGGTCAGAGGTGACATCGGCGTAGGGTCCACCGGATGGAGAGCGTCGTCGGAAGCGCGTCCGAGGAGGACGGTTCACGAGGTGACCACCCCATTGCAACCGTCGCGCCGCCGACGAGCCCGGCCGAGGCTGCCCGACTCGCGGCTCAGCATGACAACCAGGTCAGTCGCCTCTTGGTGAGTGAGTTCAGAGGTCAGCATGCACCCGGTAAGTGCGCATGGGACCTCGTGGCGATGGTTGGCCTCTCCGCCGACCGCCGCAGCGCAGTCGCGTGGATCCTTGCAGAGGCGATCATGAGGTTTCGATGCGGAAAATCACGAGCGTTCCCTTGTTGGCAAGCTGCAGCCCTGTCCGGGAACGCCGTAGCCGACGACGACCGAGAACTTGTCTCATCGTTTGTCACCTCTGTCTTTGGCCAGCCCAACGCTGTCCAGTCCGGCGACACCAAGGCAAAAAAGGGAAAGGGCAACCATCTGGAGGGATTCGTCGCCGAGTGGTTGTGGCATCTCATCATGAAAGGACAGCAAGCCGCACATCGTGTGCGCCAATACCTTAGCGAACCGAGCTACTCTGTTACAGAACAAGGTGAAGACGGTTTCGTGGTGTATGCACCGCCAGGAACGAACACCTCGCTGTTCTTTAGACTGTGGGAAATAAAGAAACACAATACCGAAAATTCGGTAGTCACTGCGACCGTGCAGCGCGCCTCAGATCAGCTCAATATCAGGGGCCTGCAGTATCTGGCTAAGCTCACCAGCGCTCATCGCCAGACAGACGGTGATCTCGGGAGCCTCTTTGCTGAGCTAGGTGATCTGTGGATCAACGCAGACCCACGAGCAGGAGCAGGAGTCGGGGTTGCCACGAACACCGTAACACCTCCCGCGACGTGCTTCTCCCCGCTGGAGAGCACCTTGGATCAGTTCGCCGATGCGGGGCAACTTGAAGGACTGCTCTGCGTGATCGAAAACTTCACTGAGTTCGCCAACGAAGTCAGGAGGATGGTATGGAGCGCGCTCTGAACCTGCCGGACCTCGTCGAGGCACTTGGTGTCCACCAGACGGGCGTCCTGCCATCGCCACAAGAACTGGCGAGCCTGATCGCCGACGTCGAAATAAGGGCCTTCCGCGGAGACTTCGCCGTTGACGAGAACCTCGAACGTGCTGCGTGGTACCTCCACGCTGTTGCGTCGGCATCGGAAGCCGCCGAGTTGTATACGCCGGCACGACAACGTCGAGCTTTTGCAGTAAGCGCACACGTCTTCGACTTGACCTTGGCGGACCCCCGCCATGATGCACGCCAACGCCTGAACCTTGCCTTCGGCGCACAAGTCGGCTACCGACGCGCTGACCTCGACCCGAACGCCACGGCGGTATACCGCCGTGTCTCGGACCTCCTCGTCGACACCACACCACTAGTCGATCACGCTGACACACTGGCGGTCGAGGCCGGCGTTGCCTTCCTCGGCCTCGATACGAGGTTCCTGTTCCCCCTACTTCGCAGTTGGCGACGCCAACTCACCGAACTCGCCACAACAGTCGAGCTCGACGACCTCCAGTCGACGATGTTTGGTCCAGCGCAACAGATCGTGCGCGCTGTGTGGTCGCTGCTCCGGTTCTTAGCATTCGGCACCGGCCGCCAGCTGCCAGTAGCGCGAGCGGCACTGGTGTCCGTCCTGGACGGTACTGCGGGAACCGGAGACCTCGACGCCCGCTGGGTAGCCGCACACCTCTTGTCGATCGCCGATGGCCTTGAATCTGGCAGCCTCTACTCGATCCTTCCCCCTGGAACTCCGAACGCCGTGGCGCAGGCGTTTTGCCTTGCTGACCCGCCGGTCTTGACTCTATGGCCACCTCAAAGAGAACTGCTTGAGCGGCCAGGAATGAACCCTTTGGATCCAACCACGCGCCGGCTGCTCTTGTCAGTACCTACCAGTGCAGGGAAGACGTTGCTCGCGCAGCTGATCATCTGCACTCACATCGCGACGCAGCCGGGGGGAGTCTGCTATGTCACCCCGTTGCGCAGCCTTGGACGGGAGATGCGAAAGGCGCTGTCGGGACGGCTTCGGGTACTCAACCGCGAGTTGAGTGACGACAGCGACCTGTTCGACATCTTGTCGTTCTCGCAAGACCCCGCCGACGTCGAGGTTACGACACCCGAACGACTGATGCACCTGCTGCGTCATGACGCCGACGCTGTCATGCAACGCTTTTCCTTGTTCGTCATCGACGAAGCGCACCTACTGGCGCAACCAGGGAGGGGGTTCACGGTAGAAGGACTGCTCGCTTACCTCATGGCGGCGGACGAGAACCCGCGGATTGTGCTTCTCTCCGGCGTACTCGGAAACGCTGCCTCGCTCGCGTCCTGGCTTGACTCCGAGCGTCCAGAAGTATTGTTTACGTCTGATTGGCGGGGACCCCGCCGTCTCCATGCGCTACTCAACACTTTGCCAGTCTGGGACTCCGCGGTACGGAGTCTTCGGAAATCGGCGCAGTACCCAACGCGGGTCACTGTGCCACAGGTGGCGCAGCTACGTCTCCGTCCTGCCGAGGCGGGGCCGGTCACGACACTTACTACAAGCCCTCAACAGCCGCTGGGCGAGTTGATTCTCAAGGAAACACCGACTGGAGTCAGGAGTAAGGATGGCGGCACGCCTGGGTACAAGATCTTCGCCGCAGCAGCCTCCATACTGACACACGCGGGCAGTCTACTGATGATCGTGTCGTCGCGAACCATGGCTCGTGACGCTGCTAAATCCTTGGCAGATCACCTATCGCTGCGTGAAGCCACGCGTGAACTTGTCGAATTTCTCCGTGAGCGGCTCGGCGACCAGCACCCGCTGATTGCGTGTGCCGAACACGGCGTCGCATACCACCATGCCGGCCTGCCCGTAGACGTCCTCGACGCGATCGAGGAGGCAGTCCGAACTGAGGTCATATTGGCGATCGTTTCTACGAGCACGCTGACCGACGGGGTGAACCTGCCGGTTCGGACAGTCGTGATCGCCGAAACCCGGTTTGAAGGTCAACACCCTGGCGCTCAACTCGGAGCCGCGCGGCTCATGAACGCAATCGGGCGGGCTGGACGGGCCGGCCGTGAGTCCGAAGGCTGGATCGTGCTCGCGCTGCAGAAGCGCTCCGAACTCAAGGACTTTGATGAGCTTCGCCCCAATGACGAGGCGCTCGAAGCCCGCTCCACTCTTTTGGCAGACGAGTCGCTGGCAGCCCTTGCCGATGCCGAGGAGCTCATCGCCACCACGGCCGACGCGGTCTTCCAACTCGCGCCGGACACAGTCGCGTCCGACTTCGTCTCGTATACATGGTTTGTCCTGACGACACTGCAGCCACTGTGGACGATCTTCGACGATCCCATCCAGATGGACATCGTTCTCGACAAACTCCTGGCATTTCAGCAGATGGACCCGGCGCTTCGGCAACGCTGGCTCCGGCTGGCTGAACAGGTTCGAGCCACTTATGAACGTGCAAGCCCGGCGCAGCGACTGCGTTGGACAGCCGCCGGCACCTCGCTCGGTACCGCGGCGCGGCTAGATGCGATAGCCGGTCGCGTAGTTGGTACTGTTGCCACGCGGGAGCATGAGCTTCGCCAACAAGGCTTTGCTATCCCTGATGACGCATGGCACTGGCCACTCAACGACACTATTCTGCTGTTGTCGGAACAACAAGTACTCACGCTACTGTTGGCGCAACCAGAAGCCGACAACTGCTGGAAGTTCTGGTCGACGAGAGCCAAGGGAAACAAGAATCTAATCGATGTATCCATTGTAGATGGATTGACCGGTTGGATAGACGGCCTTGACGTTCCCGCTCTTGCCGAACGGATTCTTCCCGGTCTGGCCGTCGAGTGGCAGCTGGAACAGACTGTCGACGCCATCAGCTCAACATTCGAACACTACTTGGCTTGGACTGTCGGCGTGCTCGTCGAGCAAGTCAACGCCGGCCTTGAGGAAGCCGGCCTTGTAAGCCGCCTTCGGCCCGACACCGCTTGGTGTATCCGACACGGGGTCAACACGCCGCACGCCCTGGCGTTGCTCAACGAAGGAGTGCGTTCTCGTCGATTGGCACATGTCATCGGGAGCGAGGCGCAGCGCCAAGGTGTCGAGGTTGAAGACGTCCGGTCCTGGCTCGCGAGCCTGCATATCCGAGGCTGGCGGAGCACATTTGACGCGGTGGCACGCGAGGTGCTCGATCTCTTGCAGTTCATCCGGGCTCGCCGAAACAATGTGCTGCGATCTCTGCTTGAGACAGGACGCGCCCAAGTGACGCTTCGCAGTGAACTTGCAATTGCCTATCAGGTGCCGGAGATCGTCTATATTTCGACAACGACCGACGCGCCCTCCGAACTACAGATCGTCAGCGACTCCGGCCTAGTGGTCGCAGTTGTCGATGTCGATCTACATGCAGATGTCGATGCTGTCCTAGCGAGCGGGCTTGACATCGTCATAACCATGCAAGGCCACGACCTAAACTTCGTGGCTCCTGAAATCGTCGCGTCCGACTAGTGGGTGAGGAGGTCGATCGTTGGATCCTGAAGAACTCGGCGAAGACCAACTAGTTCCTGCTGGGCCACCGAAGACTGCCGGCCGCGGCGGCGACTGCAGGTCGACGGTCGATACGGTGTCGAAGTACACGGCATTGGGCATGGTGAATTCCTCCGCCTGCCTGTCCGGTCGGGCGGAGTTGGCACCTTCCACCGAGGGCGGCTCACGCTCGACGCTTGCCACAGTGCACGATGAGGTCATGGTGAAGACGGCGCACTTGTCGAGTCAGGCGAAATCGACCGTATTGATGCCACCTTCTGGGCCCTATGCCGTATTCACTCGCCGGTGTGGTGATGGGGCCTGAGATGGCAGCCGAGCCGACCGAGGTGGACATCGACGCCCGCGACCTGGTCAGAGATCTCGTGTCAGGTCTGCACCATCTCCGGCACGTCGACCTGAACACGGTGGGTACGGCGTTGAGTCTGGTCATACCACCCCAGTATCCGGACCCGTCGCAGGCCGGCGAGGTGGAGCCGTTGTCCAAACAGCAACGGCTCGACCGGGCATTCGACGCCATCGCACCGAGTGATTACGAGGGCGTGTGTGCTGCCTTCCTCCAGCACGGCGACCTGACGACCGAGCTGAGTCACCGAGTCGAGGATCTGCTCTGGTCACGAGAGAACTGGCCGCAGGTCACCGCCCGGACACGTCGTGAAGTCGCCGAGGCGCTGGACGCGTTTGATGCGATCTGGCTGGAGGCCGATGGGCTTCTCAATCTGGTCAAGCGGTACTGGATGCTGACCTCGCCCGAGTGGTCGTTCGAGTTCAAGGACCCGTATGAGCCGATCGTGCGGCACATGTTCCGTTTCCCCGGCGACTGGACGACTCTGGAGTTCTTCAAGGAGGTCGGTGCGCTCGACGGTGGAGATCGCCGGTTCGTGCTGTTCCTGGAGGGGTTGCTGTCCGGCTCAGTGAACCCGAGGGAGGCGCGACAGCGAGAGATGGCCGCGGCCCTCTCCCAGATCCTTGCCCGTGCGGGTCTGAAGATTATGGAGTCCGGCACGAATGACGGCTACCCGGCCTTCACGATCGTTGCCCTTGGAACCCGACCTCGTCCAGCCCAACTCATCCTCTTTGCCAGCCGACACGGCAAGCCTGCGCTGCGGCTGCGCGACGTGCTCGATCAGAGCATCGAAGTGTTGACCGGGGATGACACAGTGCTCGCCTACGACGTCCCCGTCAGCGACCACGGCCTGACCTGGCAGGACGTCGAGTTGTGGTGGTCGCACCGCAAGGGCATCTCCGCTGACCAGGCCAAACTTGATCTTTGGCGACGGCTAGTGACAGTTTGCGCCGATGCGTCACCAGCTCAGCACGCATTTCTTGTTGCGTACTACGACTACGCGAAGGGCCACGACCCGCTGTTCGCACTGTTGCCGGAGGTTTGGCTGCATTGGGACCCAGCCTCGCGGAGACAGCGAGGAGAGGACGCCTTCCTGAACCAACGCATGGACTTCCTGATGCTGTTGCCTGGGCTCAGGCGAGTCGTGCTTGAGGTCGATGGGGAACAGCACTACGCGACACCCTCGCACCAACCGAGTCCCCGCATCTACAGCGAGACCACCCGCGGCGATCGCGACCTTCGCCTGACTGGATACGAGGTCTACCGCTTCAGTGGCTACGAACTCAGCGAAGATCGCGCCACCAACACTGTCTCGGAGTTCTTCGACCGGCTCCTGCATAGGTTGTGACTTGAACGCGAACGATCAAGTCTCCAGATACTCTAAACCGGCTCATCAACGGCGATAGTTGCATCATCTCGCAGGCTGGATTCTAACAGTCCCACAGTCTTTCTTAGTAGGTCTGTCGCGCCTCCAGTTGAGCCAATCCAGCTATCTTGAACCAGCTTCACAAACGTTGTTCCGTCGATATGACGATAACGTTCGACGTAGTGTACTTTGCCGCCACTCGGACCCTTGCTTGGACTACTCAGCATAGATTTGACGATCTCCGACGGAACATAGAACCCAGACGATAGCTCGTCGTCCGCCAATCCAGTTGATCCACCGTCGAAAATAAATTTCACAAACGTAAACCCGCGACCTATTCGATATTCAAGAGGGTCAACGTCGGCGATGTCCTCCTGCATTACGCGATACGCCAGCATGCGGTCGACTTGACTGCCCAGCCTTCCGTCTGGTCGAAAAATAAGCTCCCCAGTCTTCTCCAGCTTCTGTAGGACCTTGTATTGCACTAGTACAACAGAATCGGGTGCGCGTCGCACGTAGATCAAGTCGGCGCCGGTGCGCGTTTCGGCAGGAGAAACGTTAATGTTCTTGATCAGCAGGCGGCGCTCCTTGCTTCGAAACTCCCACCACCCGGATCGGCTACGCGCGGATCTCTCCCATCCCGGAAAAACTGCGGCGTCGTCTTGAATGTAATCATTCTCAACTCCTCGAACAGTTTGATCGATTTCCTCGGCGAAACCGGTTGGCTCCGCCACGGGGACAGGTTCTGCGGAACGCCATCTTTGTCGGAAGATTCTCAAAGCGGTCGCAACAGCGTCTCTGCGTTGCAGTTCTCGTGAGCTGCGAGGTCTGCGAGTGTCGGCATCGGCCAGCAGGCTAGAACGCAGTCGACTGTAATCTGGAAGAATTTCCTTCAGTCGCTCAACTACTTTCTGGCCAGCGGCCTTCGGCAGTTCCCGAACTGGGCCGCTCGCCATCTCCAGCGTATTGCGGTGTTGTGCGCCTTGCATGCTGCTCAAGAGATCTAGCAGGGGAAATGGTGCAACAGTAATCCAGGGTCCTATGGTCATGCGCCGCGTGCCGGGAGCACCTGCCCTCGGGCCTCCGTGTACGCGCGCTAAGCCTACGACGGTCAGGCTGTCGCTGTCTGACTCCGGTTCGCGACTCTCGGCAGCCAAGCCGCGTGCGACGAGTAAGAGCACGCTCGATGAACTCCGCCGCCAGTGTTTAGCGGCGACCACTCGTTCGAGAAACGTGTGATGCATGACAGGTGCGGCGCTTGGTCGCTCCTCATCACTCTCATCGAAGTAGTCGTCCTCTTCCTCTTCGCGCTCTCGGCGGCTGCCGGGAAACGGACGATATCCGGGCTCTTCGATGCCGCCACCGAGGACGATCTCTGTTTCTTCGGCAGAGAGAAGAAGGAAGCCGACCACCTTGCAAACCTCCAAACAGACTCTGCTTACGTCATTTGCTCGAATGTTTGACGGCAACGAACTGGCGGTCCGCCGTGGGGAGTCCTCGGGGAAAATCCGTGGCGATTATCAACACGCGGCCTCAGTCCGCTCGTCATCCTTCGGATGAACGAGTTCCAGCCGGCGGTTGGCCGTGGCGTTGTTCAACTCGACGGGCACGACGACGTCCCGAGCGATCGGTTCCGGATCGCGGATGACGACGATGCCGGCGACCGATTCGGTAACCCAGCGGGGCGGTGTCCTTCCTGCGAGTAGGTCCCGGACGTAGCCGGGTGGTTGGTGACGCAGCCCGCCGAGGACGTGCGCGAGGTAAGGCACGCTGAAGTGGCCCCGGTCGGTCGGGAGGGGGCTGAACACAGCGTCCTCGATGTGGTCTGTCTCGTCAGAGAGTGCGGCGGAGTACTGCCCCAAACGGATGCCGTGGACCGGGTCCAGCATGATCTTGGCGATGCGCCGGGCACCCACTTGCGGGTTCCGCATGAAGTCGGCGATGTCCGGGTGGACCGGGGCCAGTGGCTGCAGCGTCGGCTGCGGCCTGCTGGGATCGGCGATGTCCTCCAGCGGCGAAGCCCAGTGAAACGCTTCGGCCGCCGCGTTCCGGCCAGCCGACGGCATGAGTTCCTGCGCGACGATGCTCAGCACGATTGACACCCCCGCCCGTTCGCGATCGCGGCAATTCGCGCCATCGGGGTGGGCCAGTCCGCATTCGAGACCGCGGCGGTAGGCGGGTGTGCCGCAGTACAGGACGTGCGCAGCCGGAACGTCAAACGTGCTGGACGAGGCGAGAAGCTTGTCAATCTGCGTGGGTTCGGTTTTCCTGCTTCGGTAGCCGAAGTCGATGTGCCAGCCCGGACCTTGGCGCCTGAGAACTTTGGCTTGAGTTAACAATCCGAAGCTGGTGCCGGTGGTGTCTATCCACCACCACAACCAGTCGGCGCCCACGGACTTCTCCTGGTGCTGCGTGAACGGGTAGTACCGCACATCAGGAGAGGCTTCGGTGAGCAGAAGGCCGGTGGCTGGAATCTCAGCAAACTTGCCCTCGGCCTGCAGCCTTCGACATGTAGTTGTCGACTGCAAGGCGACCTCGCTGAAACGCTCGGTACGGATCTGGCTTCCTGTCATCGCCGGTCACCCCGCTCACCACCCACTCGCCGGGACCATGCAGGCGTCCACCCACGCCCACGTCGGACCGGCGATTCTCCCATGAAGAAGTCCGGCCGATGCTCTGACGCGCGGCAGAGGCGCTCAGCTCAAGCCGCCAAGGTGACAGTGGAGCCGCGCGCGCCGTGTTCGGCATCTCCAGAGGTCTGCGCCTGAAACTCGGCACGAATGATCTTGACTAGCCGCCGTGCCGGCGCCGCGCCGATGCCCAGGCGACTACGCAGCGTATCGGCCGATATCGGCTTCTGATGAGCCATGCGATGAGCAGCGTCTTCCCGCCGGGCTTGGTCCAATAGCGCCTCCGGGGCGCGCTTGTGAGGTGCTTGTCGGCCAGGTTCCGGTGTGCCGAGCTCTCGCTGCTCGACCTGCCGAGGCGCCGAACTGTCTTCGTCTGGTCCTTCGGGAGCCAGCATGTTGGCTTGGTCGATCCTGGCGTCGACCTCGATATCGGCTGATTGCCTGGTTTCGCCGATTGCCTGCAGGAAGCCAGGACCGACTTCGGCCCAGCCGATCAAGAGGAGCGGTCCAACCGCATCAAACGCTGCCTTGCCGTACTCGCCTGCGACAACGGGGTCGGCCACGTTCAACGCCAAGGTGACCACGCTCGCGAAGATCAGCAGCCGGCGGGCCGGGCGCAGCAAGTCCGCGGAGGCCCCCTTGAGTGCCAGGTGACGAGTGCCGAGGAGGAGTCCGAGGATCGACAAGTCGACTGCAGGTGCGACGAGTGGAGCAACCCAGACGGGTACGCCGAGCCGGAGTGCGAGGTTGAGGACGTTGCCGAAGCCGAACAAGAAAGTGAGACCGACGACGACGCCCATGATCACGGTGACGGTCTGAACGACCGTGGCCGCGTCCGAACCTGACTGAGTCGACTTAGCTGCAGGCCGGCTCATCGGGTACCACCTGCTTCGACGCGCGGGCGTCCGTGGGTGTCTCGGGTGGGGATGCCGCATTCACGCAGCTTGTTCAGCACGGTGGTGTGGTTGACGCCCAGGTGGTCGCCGACTCGCGCCAGGGACCACCCGAGTTTGTAGAGGTGGATGGCGTCGTCGACCTGGTCTGGCGAGAGGCCCCGGCGACGCATGGGCACGCCTTGCCTGTGGAGGATGTTGCTGACCGTCCGCCGCTCGACGCCGAACCGGTCACCGAGTTCATACACTGTCGCGCCGGCCCGGTAGTCGGCGATCAGCTGCTCGACTTGCGCCGTGCCGAGTTGCCGGGCACGGCCAGGGCGGTCGCGCTTGATCAACGGCGGCTCGGGCGTGTCGAGGCTGGGAAGCTTCTCGCGGAGCTCTTCCAGGGCCCTGACCTGGTCTTTTGTGTTCGAGTAAGCTCCCCTAACCTCCACCGGGACCGAAGCATCGGTAGCCCCTTCACTATCTCTGACCTGCATTTTTGCCAGGTTGGGGGGCTACCGATCGGGTGTTGTCGATTTTGGTCCAACTAGAACTCGTTTTGCGACGAGCGGATGCGCGGCCAAGGTCGGCCACGATGAACGGAAGCCCGCGTGTCGCTACCCTCGGCGCGCTTTGTCCCAACGCAGTCGCACCTAGAGTTGTGCTGCTTCCTGCCGGTCGGCGGTGAGGCGGTTACGAACAGATGGTGGATGGTTGTCGTGGTCGGACAGGAACAGCCAGGCAAGCCGCGGCTCACCGTGGTCGGATCCGCCGAGCCCGCGAAGAGTCAGGGCTCGCAGGCGGTGCTCGACGGCACCGCAGCCGTTGCGATCGGCGGCATCGTCTCGGGTGGGTTCGGGGTCGAAGCGTTGAAGTCCTTCGTCACCGGCGAGACGGCGGGTCGGTGGTGGTTTGTTGTCGGCCTCGCGGTGGGTCTTGCGCTGGTAGGTATCGGACTCTTGCTGCGCGAACGGGCTCGTCGACGCGTTCGCGTCGGGATTGTCGTGACCGCGAGCGACGCTCGCCGAGGTCAAGCGCGGGCACTTCAACTCGACCAGCAAGCAGAGATGTTCTGCCGGCGCACGTGCACGGTAACGCTGAAGACGAGCATCCAACTGCCAGGCGACGGTCGATGGGACCAGGAACTGGTCAACGCCTTGGCCGACGAAACGCTCTCCGCGACCACCATGGCAGAGCGGTTGACCCCGGATGCGGCTCGGATCAACCTGGTCCCGACGATGCCACTGCACGTCGCGTTCTGGTTCGGCGCCCGCCTGGGCTACACCCACGCGCGGGAGGTCGCAGTGCACGCCATTCGGCAGGCTGACGGCGCACCGGCCTACTTCCCGGCGACGGCGTTGCGTGCCGTGGAGTCCATCGATCAACCGTTGATCGTCGATCGACCCGAAGCCATCGATGAGGGAGAGCCGACCGTGGTCGCATTGGCGCTGGACCTGCAGGGACGCGGCGATCAGTTCTTCGACCATGTCAAGACGGCGTGTCGTCAGCATGGTGTCGGCCTGCTCCTCGGGCTGCGGACGACATCGTCGAGGCTCGCTGAGAACCAGGACACCTTCACCGCGGTGGTCGAGCAGACCTGCAAAGCGTGGCGTGACGCCCCGCTGGCGGCATCCGCGAGGACCGGTCGCCACGTCATCTTCCTCAGCGGCCCAGTCGCCATTGCAGTCGCGTTGGGTGCTCGCTTGGCCTCACCGGAGCACGGTCGGTGGACCGCGTTCACCTTCGACGCCGCCACAAACACCTACGAGCCGTTCCCCGCCCTGGCTCCTACCTGACGCACCGCGCGATGCGGATCGCGTCGACACGTCGAGGGCCACGCCCCTGGACGCACGGAATTGTCGGTGGTGACGCTTACGCTGTCGAGAAGGACTCCGCTCAGCGGGACCAGCAGGTCACGGCAGCGCTGTGACCTGCTGCTTCGTAGCGGCGCGGTTGTCCGAGGCGATAAGGAGAGCCCGATGAGCCTGAACGAGGCGTTCGACGAATACCAGAAGACGGTCGATGCTGACCCGACCCAGGTCAAGGAAGCACGGGACCGCCGCGACACGTTCAAGGCGGCCCTCGGCGCCGAGGCCGACGTTGTCGAGGTGTGGGGATCGGGCTCCCTGCGCCGCAGCACGCACACTGGACCGCTGATCCACGACGTCGACCTCGTGGTCGTGTTCGACCGTGACGACCACCCCGGCTGGGGCGAGCCGGGCAACAACACCGCCGCCGACTCGCTCGATGTGCTGCACGACAAGATCACCAAGTTGCTCGGCAACAGCGGCACGGTCGAGAAGCTAGTCCGACGTGCCGACCCGCGCCGGCACGCGGTGAAGTGCTTCATCGACCTCCCGGGCGCCCCCGAGGGGTTCACCGTGGACGCCATGCCTGCGCTGGACGACAACGGCGCGCTCCTCATCCCCGAGAAAACCGACGGCGACACCTCGCTGTGGGTTCCTTCCAACCCTCAATACCTGGTGCGGGAGATCGCCCAGCGCAGCGCGGACTGGGACTACTTCCTCCGTCTGGTGCGCGTGGTCAAGAAGTGGCGCAAACGCGCCGAGGTGGAGGGCAAGGTCAAGTCGTTGGTGATGGAGGTTCTCGCCCTGCACCACCTCCCCGTCGACACCCGGCCCAACGCACTTCGCCGGTTCTTCACCGCGGCGGCGACCGCGGTCGGCAACGGGCCGGTCACTGATCCTGCCGACGTCTGCGGGGAAATCCAGCCCGATCTCGACCGTGTGGGATTGCGCGAGTCGCTGCTCAATGCCGCTGACCTCGCCGATCAAGCGTGCGACGCCGCGGCCAACGGCTACACCGATGACGCGAAGAAGCTCTGGCGGGACGTCTTCGGCAGCGACTTCCCCGCGCCGCAGGGCAAAGCCAACACCGGTCCCGTACTGATCGTTCCCGCAGTCACCAAGCGGCCGATCAAGGACGCGCCCCAAGGCTGACTACCGACATGATCGATCGACCGGAGTTCGCGGCAATTCCTTGGTGGGAGGCCGAACCCTCGCGGTTCGCCCGGGATCAACGCGAGATCGCCGACTCCTTTCCTGAGCTGGACTGGCACGGTGCCGGGGCCGGCGTGTGGAGCGGCCGGCTGTCCATGTGGCCGCTGCAGCGGCCCGAACCAGCCGGGCTGACGTTCCTCCTCGGCGGGCATGGCATGCAAATCGAGATCGCCTATCGCCAGGCGTACCCGATGGTGCCGCCGCGGATCTTTCCCGTCGATCCACGACCGGAACCCGTGGAGTGCACCCAGCACCGATGGCACGTGAACGGCGACGGCAGCTTGTGCCAGTTCCAAACCGACACCGCCTGGGATCCCCGCGACTCGGTCTGCGACCTCATCGTCAAGGCGGCGGCGTGGCGCATCGAGTACGCGCTCATGAAGGCCGGTGCGCTAGATCAAATGACCCTGCACGGAATCGTGAGCGACTCGTCCCTGGACGACTTGATCACGATCACCGGCCAGCATCTCGATAGCCCCGACGCGCACCCGAAGAGTGCCGAATCCGCGCAGAGCGTCGACGCTGGGGAGGAACGATGACAAGTACCGTCCTCCTGCTTCCGCGCAACGGACTCCGGCGCCTCATGGCCCCGAACGCTGGGACGTCGGGGGCAATCAAGTTCAAGCGCTCGTCAACCGACGATCTGATGTTGCTGAGCTACGTCAAGATCGGTGAGGTCGGCTACCAGGTCACTTTGGCTCCCAAGACGCACCGAATCAATCAGGGCGATGCCGGCGGTGACGGGCTTTGGTTCCAGGCACCGGTGGAACTGCACGGCTGGTGGTGCGAGCTCGTCCGGCGTGGCGATCAGTTCGGCGTGCCGCGCGACGAGTTCGCCAAGCGACTTCCCAAACCCCTGACCGATCCGGGTGCACTCGGCTACGTCGTCCTCACGTACGCCCCCGGCGCCGAGTTCCCACCGTACGACGTCACACCCATTCCGACGTTCGCGGCGTGGTGGGTCACGCGCGACGGCGTTTTCGGCGTCAGCGTGGCCGTGGAACCCGCAGAAGTCGGCACGGGACAACTCGCGGCCCACTGGCCGATAGATGATCTCGCCAAGACGACGGTCATGGTTGTCGGCGTCGGCAGTATCGGCGGCGCAGCCGTTACGGCGCTCGCAGGTTACGGCGTCGGTCGACTCTTGCTGGTCGACCCAGATCGACTGATGTGGCACAACCTGATCCGCCACGTACTTCCCGACCGCCATGTAGGCCATTTCAAAGTCGATGCGCTCCGCGAGCACCTCGCAGACCAGCGCAGCGACACGAGGATCGTTCCGTACCGCTACGACGTCGTCGATGACGCGCACGAAATCCGCGGCCTACTGTCCGCAACAGACATCGTCCTCTGCTGCGCCGATGGCGTTGCTCCGCGACGAACAGTCAGCCACCTCGCACGCCGCGCCGGAAAGCCCACAGTCCTAGCCTGTGTCCTCGCCGATGGCGGCGTCGGAGAGATCATCCGACTGCGCCCGTTCCCAGACCACGGCTGCCTCCTATGCCGGCGTCAGGCGCTCATCGACGACGGCACCCTCGATCCCGAACCCGCGCTCGAAGCCGGTTACGGCACGGGAACCTTGCATCAACCGATGACGGCCGTAGGCTCTGACCTCTCCCTCGTGGGCGATCTCGCCGCCAAGATCACTGCCGCAACTGCGCTGGAAACGGCCGGTCACTACGCCCATCGCCTTCCCGGCGAGCAGCTCACTATCGCCCTCCAAGCACGTCGCGGATGGACCGGTCCTTTCGACCTCGGCTACACCGGCAACGCTCGTTGGGAACCCGCCATCGCACCGCCGCGTGAGGACTGCCCTACGTGTGGCAAGCCGTGACAGACACCGTCCCCGCCGCCATTGTTGTCACCAGGGCCGCCGTCGAGGCCATCGCTCACGAGGCACGTGCCTCTGGCGACGGCACCGAAACCGGCGGGATTTTACTTGGTACGGCGGAGAGCGACAGCCTCGTCATCCGTCACGCCGGAGGCCCCGGTCGACATGCGACTCGCCGAACGACATTCTTTCAACGCGATCTCAACCACGCCCAAGCACTTGGCGATTGGGCCTTCGAAAAAGACCGAAGCGTGTGGATCGGAGAATGGCACACCCACCTCCGAGCCCCAGCCGTCCCGAGCTCCCGAGATCTTGCCACGTATCGGGGCCTGCTCGCAGACCCCGAGCTTGCCTTCGACTTCTTCGTCGCGATCATCCTCGCTGAACCAACAAACGAGTGGACGCAACCACAAATCGCAACCTGGCTCGTCACACCCACGCAAACCCAAGCGGTAATAACAAACTACGGCGGTGTAGCTAACGCCGATCCGCCTGACCGGTGAGCGATGTTCGAGGTGGTCTGCAGATCAAGCTGCAAGGGGATTGCCCTTCTTTGCGTCTCGTGGTGAGCGGCTCAGCCTTGGTGAGGTAGTCCACCACATGGCTGGCCAGCAGGTGCCACTCACCTCGTTAAGGCGGTCGGACGGTCGGGGCAGCGAGCCGAACCGCAGTGATTCCTAGCCGTGCAGCTCAGCCACCGGCCAAGGCTGGGTCTGGCCATCGAGGATGACGAGGTCGAGCCCGGTGCGGCGGAAGTAGTAGCTGGCGGCAATGCCACTCAACCCCCGAGGTCGCCCGTGTTCGCCTACGACCGTGGCGGCGCCGCGACCGGCCGCTCGCACCACCGGTCGGCCTAGGGTGCAGCGAGGGGTCGTATTTTAGGTGTAATATGGAGCCTATACGGAAGGGGTATCTGAGTATGCTTGACGGGTTGCAGCCCGGCGACCAGCTGACTCGCCGCGAAGTTCATGGGCGCTACGGCGGCCGGCAGCAAGGCGGCATCGGGCCATCGAGCAAGGCGGACGTCGTCTTGTTCTTCACTGACCCGGAGAAGGGGCAGCAGCACGGCTACTACGACGGCTGGGGTGCCGACGGCTTCTTCCACTACGTCGGCGAAGGACAACGGGGTGATCAGCAGCTCACCCAGGGCAACAAGTCCATCCTCAACCACCGCGCCGACGGCAGAACATTGGAAGGTTTCCGTAGTCGTGGCTCGCAGGTGACGTACCTTGGTGAGTTCGATCTGGACGGCTACTACTTCACCGACGCACACGAAACTGGGGATCCTGACACGCTCCGGCAGGTCGTGGTGTTCAAGCTGCGCCCGCTCAACAAGGTGCCGATCGAACTCCCTCCACTACCCGTAAGCCCGCCGTCGGATCCGCAAGTAGAGGTAGTGCCGGTCGAAGAGCAGCACACCGAGCGGGCGTTCGTGAGTCCTGACCGCGAGCCTTACGAAGTCGAGCGCCGTGAAGCAACGCTCGTCAACCGGTATCGACAGCATCTACAGCGGGACGGTCACACCGTTAGCCGCCTGCGTGTCGTCCCGCCTGGTGAAGCCCAACCGCTCTACAGCGACCTCTGGGACGAAACGACGCGTGAGCTCATCGAGGCAAAAGGAAGCGTCACACGCGACCGCCTCCGCCTCGCGGTGGGCCAACTGCTCGACTACGGCCGCTTCGCCGGCGCCGAAAACCATGCAGTGCTCGTACCGTCTCGGCCTCGCCCGGACCTCGTCGCCTATCTCCACCACGCCGGCATCACGGTCATCTTCCCCGAGAACGATCAGTGGGTCCGTCTGGCGCCGAGCCCGTCGAATCGCCCCTCCCATTAGCCACCACACATCTGCCCGGGTTCAGCCAAGGAGACCGCGTTGACCGTGAATAAGACCCACGTCGATGCTTCTTTGGCACCCGATACGGCCACGCCTCTCCCCGAACTGGAGTCGTTGGCCACCATTGCGGCAGGCGAACCGACTGCGCCGGCAACGAACTCCGTCACCGACTTTTTCGACGGTCTCCTCAGTGACTCGAACAAGACCAGCAACGCTCAAAAGCTACTGAAGTCGGGTGCCGCCGCCATCAGTCGCATAGTTCTCAGTATCGGATTGATCATCCTGCTGGGCATCGCAGCCGCGGCCGTCGCCTCCCGACTGGCTGGATTCGGAGCTCTCGCTACCGGAGCAGCGGTCGCGACAACCAGTGGCGTTGGCCTGCTCGGATGGGCTATCCGAGCAGGCTGGAAGCGCAGAGCAACGAAACGGTGCCACCGCTCCGACAGCTAGCTGTTCACTAGTTGAGCAGGCGACGCCCAAGCCTCAACGGCAAGCGCGTGGGCAGGCAGTGAGGTTTTGTGGCGATGTCTGCCGCTCGCGACCGCGCGGCAGGTAGCGATGCACGATGGCAGCCCACGCCGACGCGGCCAAGGCTGTGTCGGCGTTCTGGACTTCGCGTGTGTGCTGCTTGCTTCCTTGATCAGGAACACCATTGGGTTCGAATTCTGCGCGAACGATCTTAACGAGTCATCGAGCGGCGTGGCGTCAATCCCCAGCCGATCGCGCAGCGTGTTAGCCGATATCGACAAAATGATCACTGGGCGCCGATGTCGGTAATCCGCTGTTTGTCTCCGGTGAGGTAGTCGACGCGACGGCGTCGAACCTGACCGTTCGGCTCACGGAAGCCCACTGTGACGACGTCTTGGTGGCCGCAGCACTCGCAGGAACCCTGGATCAGCGCGCGTTTCCGGTGGTACAACGGGGCTTCCTGAATAGCGAAGGCGACCACGCCGTCTGCCTGGTCCTTCTCCGGCACCTCGAACCGCTGCTCGCTGCTGTGCTGCTCCTGCTGGGTGACGGTCATTCGGCCACGCTCACGGATCGCCGACTTCAGGCTGGTGGTCAGCTGGGCGATTACCACGTTCCGGAACATGCCGGTTGCCTCCAATTGGCGGGTGCTCTCCTCCTCGATCTCGATCTCGTGGCCGAACGTGCCGGTCTCCGCTTCGGTGACGGACTGACCCGCGTTGACGTGCACCAGCGTCTTGAAGTCCTTGTCGTCGGCCTCCGGCGTGGTGGAGACGTACTCCTCGACGAGCTTCTTGAAGACCACCGATGGACCGCGCACGAGCGTCCACGACCGGTATCGGCCGATGACCTCGGCGTGTGCCTCGGCGTTGCGCTCCAGGTCAAGCAGGTACTGCTGCCGTGCTAGCCGGATCTCTCGCAGCAGTGCTTCGTCGTCGCCCTTCACCAGGTGCCGCAGCCGCAGCTCGTTCGACTTCTGGTAGTCCCGCACATCGGACTCGCCGCTGAGGATGATGACGCGAATTCGCTCGTCGATGCTCTGAATTTCGGCGGCTAACTCGGTGCCGTCGACACCGAGCTTGCGCCGCATGCGCTGATCCAGAATTGCCACCCGCACATAGGTGGACTTGACCAGCTCGATCGTCTCGTCCTTGCGGTCGGTGTGGGCGACCCCCTGCGGCATCCGGTTTTGTAGCCACTCGGCCAGATTCTTGGCGTACACGCCGTCGTCGTCTACGACGAGGATCTCCGCGTGCATGACTACCTCCTCGGCAACACGACGCGCATGCGCACGCCGGTGTCGGTGATGTCGGCGGTTAGGTCACCCCGCTCGAATTCCGCGAGTCGCGACACGATGGACACCCCGAGGCCCGGGTGCCCATCCTTGGTCGTCCGCCGCGGCGCGAACAGGATGTCCTTGTCAACCGGGTGGTCGACAGGGTTGAACACGGTGAACTCGACAGCGTCGCCGTGGTCGGCGTAGGTGATCTCGACGGCGCCGGCGGGGATGCAGCCCTCGATCGCGTTCTCGACCAGGGGCTGCAGCATGGTGAGTAGGTAGTGGTTGGAGAACCCCTCGACCCGGTCCGGCAGTCCTACGAAGTCGATCGCCACTGGCTCGTCGGCCAGGTATGGGATCGAGCCGGCGAGGCCCCGGACCGCCTCGTCGAGGGATGGCTGCCGCGTCGGCACTGACGCGACCGTGTCGACCAGGCCCCGGAACGTCGCGAGCGCCGAGGTGCAGCTGTCCAGCATTGCCGCCATGTCGGCCAGGCGCTTCGCCCGCTCCTCGATCAGCACATCGTCCGGGAGGTTCTCTAGGTTCCGGAACGCGTAGCCCAGCCCCCGGAGCGGCGTCTGAAGGGCGTGATTCAACTCGGCGACCATACGAGAGTCGCTGACCTCGGCCGGACCGCTCGGTACGCCTGGCTCCACCCAGCGGGGGAGGTTGTGATCGCTTATGGGCTGCATGTCGGCCAGCAGTGCAACGCTGTGCTCGAACCCCCTCATGCCAGAGCTGACGTCTTCGAGCATGTAAACGCTACGCTCGAACCGCTCGACGGTCTCCCGCGCTCCGCCGAGCACATCAGCGAGTTGCATTGCTGCATCATCCGAGCGATAGCCAGCCCCGATGGCGTTCTGCGGCTTCGCAGCCGTCGAGCCACGCACAGCCCGCAACACTATCCAGGTCGCCACAACGAGGGCGACCAGGATCAACCCGGCACTGATGACAACGGCTATCACAACACCAGCATTCACTCCTGTGATCCTGCCAGCGATACTGCTGGGCCGGGTGATTCACCTCGTTCTCGTAATGCTGTTCGGCCGCCGGCCCGCTAACCAGTCCTCAGGACGTTGGGTCACCGATGCGGCGTTCGATGAGGACGATGTCCTGCCGGGGCCCGTTGAGTTGGGCGATGCGTTCGCGGATACCGTCGGTGCGGTACATCAAGCGGCAACAGGCTCGTCCCGCTCTGCGTCTTGTGGAACGCGGCTCAGCCGCTGATCCCCTTCGATCCGAGCTTGAAACTCGGAACGCACGGCCTTGACCAGCCGCCGCGCCTGAGCCGCGCCTATGCCCAGCTGAACACGAAGCGTGTCTGCCGAAATCGGCTTCTGGTGCGCAGCCCGATGCGCTGTGTCCACTTCCCGCGCCAACTCTAAGAGCCTCTCCGGCGAACGCTGCCTCGTCAACCGGGGCTCATCCCGGTGTGCTGCCTCGTCCCGCTCGGTCTTGTTGCCCGCCGGGCTGGCGTTCGGCTTCTCCTCAACGAGCACCTCCCGCTGCTCTTTTGCGACCGCACCGCGCGTGGCCGTCGAAGAGCTGCATTCACCGATCGCCTGCAGGAAGCTCGGGCCCACTTCAGCCCAGCCGATCAAGAGGAGCGGCCCGACGGCGTCGAAGGCTGCCTTTCCGTACTCATCTGCCACTACAGGGTCGGCCACGTTCAGCGCCAACGTGACCACGCTCGCGAAGATCAGGAGTCGACGAGCTGGTCGCAATACGTCCGCCGACGCGCCTGCGAGCGCGAGATGCCGAGTACCCAGCAGCAGGCCAAGGATCGACAGATCGACCGCGGGTGCGACGAGCGGCGCGACCCAGATCGGGACTCCGAGCCGGAGGGCGAGGTTGAGGACGTTGCCGAAGCCGAACATGAAGGTGAGGCCGACGACCACGCCCATGATCACGGTGACCGCCTGAACAACAGCAGCCCCGTCCGAACCTGATCGAGTCGACATAGCTGTACGCCGTGTCATCGAGCATCACCTGCTTCGACGCGCGGGCGCCCGTGGCTGTCTCGCGTGGGGATGCCGCGTTCGCGCAGCTTGTTCAGCACGGTCGTGTGGTTGACGCCCAGGTGATCGCCGACGCGCGCCAGGGACCAGCCGAGCTTGTAGAGGTGGATGGCGTCGTCGACCTGGTCAGGCGAGAGGCCGCGGCGACGCATCGGCACTCCGTGCCGATGGAGGATGTTGCTTACCGTTCGCCGTTCGATGCCGAACCGGTCGCCGAGTTCGTACACTGTCGCGCCGGACTGGTAGTCGGCGATCAGCTGCTCGGTTTGATCGGCGTCGAGTTGCCGGGCGCGGCCGGGGCGGTCCCGCTTGATCGACGGCGGCTCGGGTGTATCGAGGCTGGGAAGCTTCTCGCGGAGCTCCACCAGGGCTCTGACCTGGTCTTTTGTGTTCGAGTAAGGTCCCCTAACCTCCACGCTTTGGTGGCCCGTGCCCGCGGAGGGCGCGGGCCTTTTTGCGTGGAGCTTCCCTGTTTTGTGGGGGTGCAACCCCCACGCCCCGCCCGGCGGGCTTCGCCCCCGGACCCCCGGTTGGGTCACCTTGTCCGCGTGGGTCCCGGTCAAGGGTGCATCATTTCCTGGCTCCAGTCGGGTCGCTGTTGAGTGTGCAGGTGCCAGTAGTGCTCCGCGATGTCTTCGGGGTCGAACGCTGTGCCCGGGGCGATCGGGCCGTTCACGGTGACGGATGCGATGTGGACGCCGGCTGGTCCGTACTGCTTGTCCAGCAAGGTCACCAGTGCTCGTACTCCCGCCTTGCCGAGGGAGAGGCTCACGTACTCGGGGTTCGGGTCGGGCATTCCGCCGGTGATGAGGAACGAACCGCTGCCGCGCCGGGACATTGCCGGGGCGATGTGCGCCGCGGCCGTGATCGCTCCCAGCACGTTGACCGCCCAGGCCTGCTGGTGCGCCGCCACTGACAGCTCGCCGGGGCGGTCCGGCTGGATGATCGCCGCGTTGTACACCACGGCCTCCGGTAGGCCGAATTTTGCCGTTGCCGTGTCGAGTGCGATTCGCAGTTCTGTCTCGTCGGTGCTGTCCGCCGTCAGCGTGATCACCGGGACTCCGGTCGGAGTCAGGGCGTCGGCCAGGGTCTTCAGCTTGTCCTTGGACCGGGCCACTAGGGCAACGGGCAGCCCTTCCCGTGCGAATCTGCGGGCCACCGAGAGACCGAGGCCTGGTCCCGCTCCGATGATCACCATGCCTGGCATCGCTGGCTCCTTCGTCTTCCTCCGTCACCGATGACAAAAGGCTAAAGTCTCACATCGGTGAGAAGGTCAAGGGGGAACGAGGGGTCCACGTGCGGATCGGCGCTTTGGCCCGGAGAACCGGGGTAAACCAACGGCTGCTGCGCTACTACGAGGAACAGGGCCTGCTCCGGCCGGCGCGGCGGGCGAACGGCTACCGCGAGTACAGCGAGCCCGACATCGTCACGGTCGTGTGCATCCGCGCTCTGCTCGCCGCGGGGCTGCCCACCACCGTCATCGGGCAGATCCTGCACTGCGTGCACACCGACGGCGGACAGCTCGTGCCCGAACCTTGCCCGGACATGGTCACGCACCTCCAACGAGAACACGCGCGGATCGACGAGGCGATCGGGCAGCTCCGGGCCTCCCAGCGCGCCCTCGGCGCCCTTCTCGCGGCTGCACAAGAGCAGCACGAAAAGAGGTAGAACGCGAGTTACCCGTGAGTAACTTATTCTCGGTGTATCGAAAAGCGCATACGTGCCGGCAACGCCGCGTTCCCTTGACTGAACGGCATGAGCGAACCGGCACCCGGGATGACGATCTACGGGTGTGAACCCGACGAGGCCCTGCTGTTCCGGGAGCTGGCGCCGTGCTTCGGCGTGACGCCGACCATCACGGACGCTCCCGTGTCCGAGGCCAACGTCGGACTCGCGTCCGGCAACCGGTGCGTCAGCGTCGGTCACAAGACTCCGGTCACGAATGCGACTCTTCTTGCGCTCAGCCAGGTTGGCGTCGCGTACGTCTCCACCAGGAGCGTCGGCTACGACCACATCGATGTCGGGTACGCCGAGCGTGTCGGCATTTCCGTGGGCAACGTCGCCTATTCGCCGGACAGCGTGGCCGATTACACGCTGATGCTGATGTTGATGCTCGTGCGGGACGCCAAGTCCGTCCTCCGCCGGGCGGATGAGCACGATTACCGGTTGAACGACGTGCGCGGGAAAGAGCTGCGTGACCTGACCGTCGGAGTGGTCGGGACCGGGCGGATCGGGGCCGCGGTCGTCGATCGGTTGCGGGGCTTCGGTTCCCGCGTGGTCGGCTACGACAGCCGGCCTCGGGCCGGGATCGACTACGTCGAACTTGACGAACTGCTGCGGTCGAGCGACATCGTCACGCTCCACACGCCACTCGACGCCGGCACGTACCACCTGCTGGATCGACGGCGGCTCGAGCTGATGAAGGCCGGGGCGTTCGTCGTCAACACCGGGCGCGGGCCGCTTCTCGATACCGAGGCGCTCGTCGCGGCGCTGGAAAACGGCGGGCTGGGCGGGGCCGCGCTGGATGTCCTCGAAGGGGAAGAGGGCGTCTTCTACGCCGACTGCCGGGGTGGGCCCGTCCGGAGCGAACTGCTGGTGCGGCTGCAAAAACTGCCGAACGTGCTGATCAGTCCGCACACCGCCTACTACACCGGCCACGCGCTCGGCGACACCGTCGAAAACTCCATCGTCAACTGCCTGAACTTCGAAAGCGGGAAGCGGCATGAATAGGCTCAAGGCCGGGATCCTCTTCGGGGGCGTCTCCGAGGAACACCCCGTCTCCGTGAAGTCCGCGCAAGAGGTCGCGCGGCACCTCGACACCGGCAAGTACGAACCGTTCTGGATCGGGATCACGAAGGACGGCGCCTGGAAACTCTGCGACGGCCCGGAAGCGGGCTGGGAAGCCGGGAGAACGGTCGTCCTGTCGCCGGACCGGAGTGTGCCCGGCCTGCTGGTCCTCGACGACGGGAAGTACGAGACGATCGGACTGGACGTCGTCCTGCCCGTGCTGCACGGGAAGTTCGGCGAAGACGGCGTGGTGCAGGGCCTGCTGGAGCTCTCCGGGATTCCGTACGCGGGCTGTGACGTCCCGAGTTCCGCGCTGTGCATGGACAAATCGCTCGCTTACGTCGTCGCCGGGAACGCGGGCATCGCCACGCCGAACTTCCGGATCGTGCGGGCGGGTGAGGAAGTCGAGGGACTCACCTATCCCGTCTTCGTGAAGCCGGCCCGTTCGGGTTCGTCTTTCGGCGTCAGCAAGGTGTCCGGCCGAGAAGAGCTGGCGGCCGCGATCGAGACCGCCGCGCAGTACGACTCGAAGGTGCTGATCGAAGAGGCCGTCGACGGCAGCGAGGTCGGGTGCGCGATCTTGGGCAGCGGCCCGGAGCTGTTCGCCGGCGAGGTCGACCGGGTCGCCCTCTCCCACGGCTTCTTCCGGATCCACCAGGAAGACAACCCCGAAAGCGGCTCCGAGAACTCGACGTTCATCGTGCCCGCCGACATCCCGGCCGAAACCCGCGCACGCGTCCAGGAGACGGCGAAAGCCATCTACCGCGCGCTGGGCTGCGGGGGATTGGCCCGCGTCGACATGTTCCTCACCGGCGACGGCACGGTGGTCCTCAACGAGGTCAACACCTTGCCCGGTCTGACGTCGTACAGCCGCTACCCGAGGATGATGGCGGCCGCCGGCTTGCCGCTGCCGGATCTGATCGACCGGATCGTGGCCGGGACGGCCCGGTGAACGACGACTTCGCCTTCGTGGACGAACTGGTGCCCGGCATCCGCTGGGACGCCAAGTACGCCACCTGGGACAACTTCACCGGCAAGCCGGTGGACGGCTACCTCGCCAACCGGATAATCGGCACGAGGACCTTGTGCGCCGCCTTGGCGGAAGCCCAGGAGAAGGCCGCGTCGCTCGGCTTCGGGCTGCTGCTGTGGGACGGCTACCGCCCGCAACGCGCTGTCGACTGCTTCCTGCGCTGGGTGGACGAGCCGGAGGACGGCCGCACGAAGCTGTGGCACTACCCGAACATCGACCGGGCCACGATGTTCGCCAAGGGGTACGTGGCGGCCAAATCGGGGCACAGCCGGGGCAGCACCGTCGACCTGACCCTCTACCACCTCGTCACCGGTGAGCTCGCGTCCATGGGCGGTGGCCACGATCTGATGGATGCGATCTCGCACCACGACGCACGGGGGATTTCGCCTCTCGAAGCGGGGAACCGCCGCTACCTCCGGTCCATCATGGAGGATTGCGGGTTCGCCGCGTACGAGCGCGAATGGTGGCACTACGGCCTCAAGGACGAGCCCTACCCGGACACGTACTTCGACTTCCCCGTCGCGTAGCCGAGCGAGATGGGCAGCCGGACGGTGACGCGGAGGCCGCCCGCCGGACGCGGGGTCAGGCTGAGCGTCCCGTCGTGGGCCTGGGTGATGCTCTTGACGATGGCCAGGCCGAGGCCGACCCCCGCCTGGTCGGTGCGGATGCGCTCGGTGCCGCGCTGGAAGGGCTCGGCGAGGGTGGCGACCAAGGACTGCGGGAGGTGTTCACCGGTGTTCTCGACGGTGAGCACCACGGTCCCGGGTTCGATGCCGGTCGTCACCCACACCGCGCCCTGTTCGGGCAGGTTGTGGACGATCGCGTTGTGCACCAGGTTCGTCGTCAGCTGCAGCAGGAGCGCCGGCGAGCCGAAGGTCGGCGCGGCCTCGCCGGACGTCTCGACGGTGACCCCCCGCTTCTCGGCGAGGAGCAGGAGCGTTTCGGCGGCTTCCTCCGCGACCAGGGACAGGTCGACGCTGTCGCGGCTGAAGGCCCGCTGCTCGGCGCGGCTGAGCAGGAGCAGGGCTTCGGTGAGTTCGATCGCCCGGGTGTTGACGACGCGGAGGCGTTCGTCGAGTTCGCCGGTGGTGCGCTCGGGGTCGTTGCGGGCGACGTCGAGGAGGCTCTGCGTGATCGCCAGCGGGGTGCGCAGTTCGTGGGACGCGTTGGCGGCGAACCTCCGCTGCTCGGTGACGTGCGCCTCGAGCCGCGCGAGCATGGTGTCGAAGGCGTCGGCGAGTTCGCGGAACTCGTCCGTGCGGCCGGGCAGCCGGATGCGGTGGGACAGCGAGCCGGTCGCGGCGACGCGGGTGGCGTCGGTGATGCGGGTCAGCGGTGCGAGCATCCGGCCGGCCAGGACCCACCCGCCCAGGAACCCGAACACCAGCAGGAAGACGATCACGGCGGCCATGAACGGGACGAAGGCGCGGACCAGGACCGCGCGGTTGATCCAGAAGTTGCCCTCGGTGGTGATCCAGCCGTTCGGCAGGAAGTACAGGTAGAAGGCCAGCACGGCCACGAGCAGCAAGATGCCCGCGAGCATGACGAAGCCGGCGTAGCTGAGGGTGAGTTTGAGGCGGGCGCTCAACCCCGGTTCCCTAGGCACGGTCTTCGCCCCCGGTTTCGATGCGGTAGCCGACGCCGGGGACGGTCGCGATGATCCCGGGTTCGCCGAGTCGCTTGCGCAGCACGGAAACCGTGATGCGCACGGCGTTGGTGAACGGGTCCGCGTTCTCGTCCCACGCCCGCTCCAGCAGTTCTTCGGCGCTGATCACCCCGCCTCCGGCCGCGACGAGGACTTCGAGCACGGCGAACTGCTTCCGCGTCAGGGCCACGTACCGGCCGTCGCGGTAGACCTCGCGGCGGAACGGATCCAGGCGCAGGCCGGCGAGTTCGTGCACCGGCGGCCGGTTGTGCGCGCGCCGCCGGTCGAGGGCCCGGAGCCGGAGCACGAGCTCCCGGAGTTCGAACGGCTTCGTGAGGTAGTCGTCGGCGCCGAGGCCGAACCCGGTGGCCTTGTCGTCGAGCCGGTCGGCGGCGGTGAGCATGAGGATCGGCATCCCGCTGCCGGAAGCGACGATGTGCCGGGCCACTTCGTCACCGGACGGGCCGGGGATGTCGCGGTCCAGGACGGCGATGTCGTAGGTGTTGACGCTCAGCAGTTCCAGCGCGGTGTCCCCGTCGCCGGCGGTGTCCGCCGCGATAGCCTCCAGCCGCAGGCCGTCGCGGATGGCGTCGGCCAGGTAGGGCTCGTCCTCGACGATCAAGACACGCACCCTCCCGATGCTACGAGCGGGCGCCTATCGGGCGCATATCGGAAACCGCGTACGTGCCGGCAACACCGCGCTGCCTTGACTGAAGGCCATGACCTCCAGTCAACGCACGTCCCTCGGCCGGGGACACGGCGCCGTCCCGGCCGGCCTGCCGGTCTTCGACGACGAATCCCCGGCGGTGGCCAACCTCGATCCCGAACTGCTCGACGCCCTGCGCCGGGCCGCGGCGGATGCCGCGGCCGACGGCGTGGCGTTCGTCGTCAACGGCGGCTGGCGTTCCTGGGCGTACCAGGAACAGCTCCGGCGTCAGGGGATCGCGAAGCACGGCTCGGAAGCGGCCGCGGACCGCTGGGTGACGACCCCGGACCGATCGGCGCACGTGCGGGGACAGGCGGTCGACGTCGGCCCGCCGGCGGCCCGGAAGTGGCTGGCCGAGCACGGCGCCCGGTACGGGCTGTGCCAGGTCTACCGCAACGAACCGTGGCACTACGAACTGCGGTCCGAAGCCGTCGAACACGGCTGCCCGCCGATGTACGCCGATCCGTCGCAGGACCCGCGGATGCGGTGATCACGCGAAGTCCGCCGCGTGGTCACGCGCCCATTCCGCGAGCGTGCGGGCGGGCCGGCCGGTCAGCCGGTGCACGGTCGGCCGCACGACGTCGGGCGTCTCGACCGTGTCCGACCAGTAGTGCAGCAGCATCGAGATGATGTCGTCGCCGACGCCGTAGGAGCGCATTTCGGTGCGGAACTCGTCCGGCGTGGTCTCGGTGAAGCGCAGCTCCCGGCCGATGGCCGTGCCGATCGCGGCGAGCTGCTCGATCCTGGTCAGCGCCTGCGGGCCGGTCATCGGGTAGTGCCGGCCGGCGTGGCCCGGCTCGGTCAGCACCACCGCGGCGACGGCGGCGATGTCGGCCTCGTGGATCGGGGCCTGCGCGGACGTCGGATACGGCCCGCGGACGCCACCGGTGAACCGGATCGGCTGAGCCCAGGACAGCAGGTTGCCGGCGAAGGTGCCGGGCCGCAGGATCGTCCAGTCCGCCCCGCTGTCGCGGACGGCGTCCTCGATCGCGCCGTGGTGCACCTGGCTGGCCGACCCGTGGTCGCGCTCGTGCTCGAGGGCGGCGGCGAGCGAGGAGAGCAGCACCAGGTGCGCCACGCCGGCGGCCGCTTTGACGAAGCCGGCCACCTCCGCGGCCGGGAAGACGAAGGCGCTGTCGACGCCGTCGAACAAGCCCTCCGGCGGCGCCGCGGCCAGGTCACCCGCGACCAGCTCGACCTCCGCGGGCAGGCCGGCCGCTTCGGGGGAGCGGGTCAGCGCTCGCACGCGGTGCCCGCCGGCGAGCAGTTCGCGGACCAGGTGGCGCCCGACGGTGCCGGTGGCGCCGGTGACGAGGACGGTCTTGGTGTTGGTGGTCATGATGGCGATGGTGCAGGCTATTGCGGCAACATCCTTGCCTCGATCCGGCGCAGTGTGGAGACATGCCGAACCCGACCTCGCGCCTGCTGGCGTTGCTGACCCTGTTGCAGACCCGCCCGTCGTGGACCGGCGCGGAACTGGTCGAGCGGCTCGAAGTCAGTCCCCGGACCGTGCGCTACGACATCCGGAAGCTGCGTGACCTCGGCTATCCCGTCGAGGCGATTCCCGGGGTCGCCGGCGGCTATCGGCTGAGTGCCGGGACGTCCATGCCGCCGCTGCAGCTCGACGACGACGAAGCCGTGGCCATCGTGATCGCGCTGCGCACGGCCACCGGCACTGCTTCGCTGGGCGAGGCCGCGGGGACCGCCCTGGTGAAGCTCGAACAGGTCCTGCCGCGGCGGCTGCGGGGACGGGTCTCGGCCATGCGCCGGTACACGGAGGCCGCGCGAGCCCCGGGCGGCGTCGACCCCGACCTGCTGATCTTCCTCGCCGGCGCCTGCCGCGACCACCGCCGGATCCGGTTCGGCTACCGGACGCGGGACGACACGGAGTCCCGGCGCGAGGTGGAGCCGCACCGCGTCGTCCAGGTGGGACGGCGGTGGTACCTCGTCGCCTTCGACCCGGCCCGCGACGGCTGGCGGCAGTTCCGGCTCGACCGGATGACGGTGCGGCGCCCGGAAGGGGCGAGGTTCGTCCCGCGCGAGGCGCCTTCCGCGGCCGAAGTGGTGCACGGCCTCGACGCCGTCTTCGCCCGCCACCGTGCCGTTGTCCTGGTCCACGCACCGGCCGCGGAGATCACGGCCAGGCTGCCGTCGACCGTGCCCGTCGAGCTGGTGGACGACGAACGCTGCCGCGTGCACGCGACGGGCGAGTCACCGGGCGCGCTCGCGCTCAACCTGCTGATGCTGGACGCGGACTTCGAGCTCGAACAGTCCTCGCCCGGGCTCGACGCCGCGCTCGCCACCCTCCGGCGGCGGCTCGGCTGACCGGTTACGCCGGGGCGCGGTACCGGTGCGCCGGAGCTCGTCCAGGCGGGCTAGCGGGGAACCGCCGTCATCGGGAGGCTGTCGGGATAGGCGGCGGAGGTGAACTTCACCCGGACCGGCTTGCCCGCCACCGGTACCAGCCGCCAGCGCGCGGCCACCGTGGCGACCGTGATGACGATTTCGTTCTGGGCGAAGCGGTTCCCGATGCACTGCCGGGTGCCCGCCCCGAACGGCACGAACGCGCCCTTCGGGATCGCGGCCGCCCGGTCCGGTTCCCAGCGGTCCGGGTCGAACCGGTCCGGGTCGGCGAACGACGTGGGGTCGTGGTGGAGCGCGTGCGGGCTGACGATCACCTCGGCGCCCTCCGGCAGGCGGGTGCCGCCGAGGTCGACTTCGGTGAGGGTGCGGCGCATCAGCATCCAGAGCGGGTACTGCCGCAGCACTTCGTCGACCACCTGCCGGACGTAGGTCAGCCGGGGGAGGTCGTCGATGGTGACCGGGCGGCCGCCCAGCACCTCGTCGAGCTCGGTGTGCACCCGCGCCTCGATGTCCGGGCGCCGGCCGAGCTCGTGGAACGTCCAGGCCAGCGCCAGCGCCGTCGTCTCGATGCCGGCGGTGAGCAGGGTGAGCACCTCGTCCCGCGCCTGCTCGTCGGTCATACCGGCCAGCAGCAACGTCGAGAGCAGGTCGCCGCGGTCGGTGCCTTCACGCCGCCAGTCGCGGATCACCTCGATGACGATCCCCTGCATCCGGGCGATCGCCTCGTCGAACCGGCGGTTGCCGGGCACCGGGAGCTTCTCGACGAACTTGGGCGACAACGCGCGAATCATTCCCTGCTGGATGATCACGTAAATCGAGCGGCGGGCTTCGGCGATCGCCGCTTTTCCCAGTTCGGTGGAAAACAGTGCTTCACCGACGATCGTCACCGCGAGGCTCTGCAGGTCGTCGTCGATCTCCCGCACTTCGCCGGCTCGCCACGAGCCGCTCATCTCCGCCGCCGCGCGTCGCATGATCTCCGCGTACGCGGTCAGGCGGTCGCGGTGGAACGCCGGTTGCATCAGCCGGCGCTGCCGCAGGTGGAAGTCGCCGTTCGAAAGCACCAAGCCATTTCCGACGAACGGCCGGAACTTGTCGAACATGGCACCCTTGCGAAACTTCGGGCCCTCGTTGACCAGCACTTCGTGCGCCAATCGCGGGCTCGCGACGAAGTAGACGGGCGCCGGACCGAGATAGAGCTTCACGATCTCGCCGTGCGCGGGCAATGCGTCGGTGAATGCGAAGCGTTGCCGGAGGAGTGCCGGAGTGTGCCCGAGAAAAGGCCACCGGCCCGGTGCGACCGGGACGCCCATGCGTACTCCCCGTTGCGCCATTGTGCGGATTTCCCCAGGAGACGGCTTACGGTAGGCGCGCCCGGGCGAACGGGACAGTGCCCGATCGGGTGGTGTGGGCTCACGCGGATGGCCCAGTAGCCGGGCCGCGGGGAATCGCTAAGCTCTTTCCGGTCCGACTGAACTGAGAAGGTGTTGTTCGTGACACGATCACCGGAATGGACCCCACCGGGTAGCGAAATCCCCGGGCCGGTCCGCGCTTGCGCTGCTCAGGGGATCTCGCGAACGCGCGCCGGGGTTTTCGCGCTTTCCGCCGGATTCGATATCGTCGAAGCCGGATCGGCCGGCCGCACCGCGACGAACGCCGGAATCGGCCGCAAGATCTGATGCGAGCCTCTCCCATGCCGATCATCGAACCCCAGCCGGACCAGCCCGCCGCACCCGATGCGGACCGCGGGCGGACCCGGCTCGCCCGGAAATGGGCGTACCTGCTCAGCGGCGTGACCGTCGTGTCGCTGAGCCGGGAGGAGCTCGACGTGGAGCTCGGCGGCCTGCTCGGCCTGCTCTGCGATGCGCTGCACCGCGGTGATTCCGCGCACCGCACGCCCCCGGACCTGAGCCCGGCCGAGCGGATCGGCGCGCGGCTGGTCGCCCTCGGCTACGTCGGCGAGCCCGGGCTGCGATGCACGCTCGAGGTCCTCGGCAAGGGCCTGCCCGCGCTGCCCGAATTCCAGGCCGTGGAGGGCGCCGCCGACCGGGTCGTCGCGGCGCTGGGCGCGCTGTCCTGCGGCTTCCTGCTCGCGCACGAGCGCAGCGTCCTCGACCAGCAGGAGATCATGCACCTGTCGCTGCTCAAAGCGGTGCGGGACGCCCAATGGAACCTGAAGCAGAGCGAAGCGCGTTTCGACGAAGTGGTGACGTCGTCGGCGAGCGGGATCGCCGTCGTCGCCCTCGACGGCCGGATCGTGCGGGCCAACGCGGCGCTGGCCGAGATGCTCGGGCACCCGGTCGGCGAGCTGGCCGGCTCGGTGCTCTACGACGTCGTCCACCCCGAATCCGTCGAGGTCCTCCGCGACGCGATGATGGCGCTCCTGGACGGCGGCAAGGAGCGGATCCGGCAGTCGGAGCGGTTGCTGCGCCGGGACGGCGACGTCGTCCGCATCTCGCTCACCGCCTCGCTGCTGCGCGACGCCGATGATCGGCCCTCCCACTTCGTCGTCGTGATCGAGGACGGCACCGAGCTGATGCTGCTTCAGGGCGAGCTGAGCCGCCAGGCGCTACACGACGTCCTCACCGGGCTGCCGAACCGCCAGTACTTCGGCACCCACCTGGAGACGGTGCTGCGGCGCGCCGACCCGGCTTACGGTGTCACGTTGTTCCACGTCGACCTCGACGCGTTCGGCATGGTCTGCAACAGCCTCGGCCGCCGCGTCGGCGAGCAGCTGCTGGTGCACTTCGCGCAGCGGCTCAAGGCGGTGATGGCCCGCGAAAACGCCATGATCGCGCGGTTCCACAGCGACGAGTTCGGCATCCTGGTCGAGAACACCGAGTCGACGCCGGACATCGACACCATCGTGCGCGCGATCAACGACGAGCTCGCCGAGCCGTTCTTCGTCGACGGGCACGGGCTCGCGCTGTCGGCCAGCGCCGGCGTGGTGCACCGGCCGGCGAAGGGCATCGACCCGGTGGAACTGCTGCGCCAGGCGGACCAGACGCTGCGGCGCGCCAAGGACCGGCGGCGCGGCCAGTGGCGGATGTTCGACCGGGAGGCCGACGCCCACGCCCGGCGGACGCAGGCGCGGGCCGTCGGCATGGCCGGCGCCTGGGAACACGGCGAGATCGGGGTGCGGTACCGGCCGATGGCGCGGCTGGCGGACGGCGAAGCCGCCGGCGTCGAAGCGCGCCTGCACTGGAACCGGCCGGACGACACGGCGCTTTCGCACGAGTGCTGCGTGGAGCTCGCCGAGTCGACCGGGCTCATGCTGCCGCTCGGCGACTGGATGCTGCGCGCCTCGGCCCGTCAGGGCGAGTGGTGGCGGCAGCGCGCGGACTTCGGCCTCTCCGTGGTCGTCGGCCTCACCGGGCACCAGGTGTCGGACGACGCGCTCGGCACGCGCGTGACGCGGTTGCTGGCGGACACCCGCCTGCCGCCCGAGCAGCTGCTGCTCGGGGTCCCGGCCGGGGCGCTCCCGGTGTCCGGCGTGATGGAGAACGTCATCGCACTGACCGACCTCGGCGTGCACGTCATGCTGGACGAGTTCGGGCTGGGTCCGGACGATCTGCGGGCGATCGAGGACCTGCCGGTGGAGATCGTGCGCGTCGACCGGCGGCTGGCGGAGTGGCAGGCGTGGTCGGACTCGACGTTCCTCGGCGCCCTCGTGCCGCTGGTCCGGCAGGTCGGCGCGACGCTCGTCGTCGACGGGATCCACACCGAAGACCAGGCGAACTGGTGGCGCGCGGCCGGCGCGGAGCTGGCGACCGGCGACTACTTCGGGGTGGCCAGGCCGCCGGCCGAGCTCGCCGGGCAGTTCGCCGGCACCTGAGGCTGCCACCGGGTCAGGCCGACGGCGACGAGCACCACCGCCATGCCGCCGATGACCCGGAGCGACAGCGGCTCGCCGAGGAAGAGCGCGCCGAGCGCGACCGACACGACGGGCAGCAGGTAGCCGACCGTCGCCGCGGCGGTCGGGCCTTCGTCGGAGAGGATCCGGTAGTTCAGGTAGAAGGTGATCCCGGTCCCGAAGACGCCGAGGATCGTCACCGCGACGACGGCGGTGAGCGTCAGGTGCGGCGCCGTGCCCGCGACCGGCAGCGCGAGGGCGGTCAGCGCGGTGGCGGTCATCAGCTGCGCGGCCGACAGCGCGAGCGGAGCGCCGTCCGGCGGCAGCTTCCGTGCCATGTAAGCGAACGCGATCGCGTAGCTGAGGCCGGCGCCGAGCAGGGCGAGCGCACCCGTGCTCAGCAGCCCCGACTGCTGCCACGGCGCGAAGATCACCACGATGCCGGCGAAGCCGAGGGCCAGCCCGAGCAACCGCGCGGGGTTGAGCCGCCGTTCCGTCCCGAGCGCGACGCCGATCAGCAGCGACCACAGCGGGGTGGTGGCGTTCATGACGCCGGCGACCCCGGAGTCGACGGTGCGTTCCCCGATACCGAACAGCGCGAACGGCAGGGCGTTGCAGAAGAACGCCGCGACGATCAGCCGGGCCCAGGTCCCGCGGTCCCGGGGCAGCCGCTGCCGGGCCGCGAAGGCCATGACCAAGAGCGTCAGCGCGCCGAGGGCGCACCGGACGAGGGTGAGGTGGACGGGGCTCAGGCCGGTCAGGGCCAGCTTGATCCAGAGGAAACCCGAGCCCCACAGCAGGGCCAGCACCGCCATGCGCGCCGAGGCGCCCCGTCCACCGTTCATGTGATCAACGGTGCCGAAGAAGATCTGTCAGGACAAGCGAAGAGTTCTGGAGGAATCGTTAAGGCCTCCTTCAGTGTCTTGGCGCCAGAGCCGGTCGCCGAACAACGCCAGCGCGGCGGGCAGCAGGACACCGCGGACGATCGTCGCGTCGAGCAGGATCGCGAACGCCATGCCGAGACCGAGCATCTTGTACTCGATCGCGGCGAGGCTGAGGAAGACGCTGAACACCCCGGTCATGATCAGCGCGGCGCTCGTCACCACGCCGGAACTGCTCGCGGTGCCCTCGACGATCGCCTGCCGGGCCGGCACCCCCGGCCGCCGCCGTTCTCGGATCCGGCTGAGGATGAACACGTGGTAGTCCGTGCTCAGGCCGAACAGCAGCACGAAGAGGAACATCGGCAGCCAGCCGAGCACCCCGCCGTAGGGCGTGAAACCCAGTAGCGGCGCCAGAAAACCGCCTTGGAACACCAGGGTGAGCACGCCGTAGGCCGCGCCGGCGGACAGCAGGTTGAGCAGGATCGACACCACCGGCACCGCGACCGACCGGAACACCACGAGCAGCAGCACGAACGCGAGCAGCAGGATGAACCCGAAGGTGTACGGCGCCCGGGCGAGCACCTGCGTGGTGAAGTCGTGGGCTTCGGCGGTCCGGCCGGCCACCGCGTACCCGACTCCGCCGATCCGCCCGACCGTCTGCGGCAGCAGGGTTCCGCGCAACGTCGTGAGCGTGCGGCTCGCCGCTTCGTCGTTGCCGGTGCCACCGAGCGGGATCCGGACGACGAGCGCCTGGTCCACCGGGACGACGACGGCCGGACGCGGTACCGCCGCGGTGAGTTCCCCGATCGCCCGGCGCAGGGCGGGCGTGTCGACCGGGCCGCCGCGGGTGTTCCAGAGGACGACGTGCGCGGGCATGGTGAGGCCGGGAAACGCTTCCTGGACGCGGACGGCCGCGTCGATCACCGGGATGCTGCGCGGCAGGCTCTCGGTCGGGGCCGGGTCCTGCAGCCGCATTCCCAACGCCGGCAAGGTGAGCAGCACGAGCAAGGCGGTCGCGATGCCGCTCCACACCGCGGGCCGCCGGGTGACGACGGTCGCCACGGCGGCCCAGAACCGGGAGCGCGTCTTTCGTCGCCCCAGCCACGGGATCCGGCCGCGGTCGATGCGGGAGCCGAGCAGGGAAAGCGTCGCGGGCAGCACGGTCACCGCCGCCAGCACGGCCAGGCCGACGACGAGGATCGTGCCCATGGTCAGGCCCCGGAGGTTGTCGAGACCGGTGAACAGCAGGCCGGTCACGCACAGCACGACGGTCAGTCCGGACACGACGATGACGTGCCCCGACGTCCGGGCGGCGATCCGGATCGACTCGTCGACGCCGTGGGCGCGTTCCTCCCGGGCGCGGCGCAGGAAGAACAGCGAGTAGTCGACGCCGACCGCCATGCCGATCAGCAGCGTGATCGCGGAAGTCGCGCTGTTGACCGGGATCCAGTTGTCCACAACGGACAGGAAGCCGAAGGTGGCGAACACCGCGGTGCCCGCCAGCAGGACCGGGACCGCGGCCGCGACCAGCGAGCCGAACACGACCAGCAGGATCAGCACGGTGATCGGGAGCGAGCGGGCTTCCGACCGGCCGATGTCCTCCTTGATGCTCTGGTCGACCGCGCCGGACACGGTGAGGTCGCCGGCCTGGGCCAGCCGGACGTCCGAATGCCGGGCGGCGACCGTGTCGACGGCCGCGGTCGCCTTCGCCAGGTTGGACCGGATTTCGGTGCCGGTGCCGGTGATCCGGAACGTGACCAGTTCCGAGCGCCCGTCGGCGGCCACCTGGGCGGGATCGTCGAGCGGGGAGCGGATGTCCGCGACCGCGCCGGACGTGGTCAACGTGGTCACCAGGTCGGCCGTGGCCGCGCGGGACAGGGGCTGGACGAGGACGTTCTCCAAGAAGGGTTCGCGGGTGTGCTGGCGGTCGAGGACGGCTTGGCCGGTACCGGCGTCGCCGGCGGGGCTGGATCGCGCGTCGGTGCCGGGGACGAACGTGCCGACGGCCCAGGCCAGCGCGACGAGCGCCAGCCAGCCGAGGATCGCGGCGGCGCGGTGCCGCAGCGACCAGTTCGTGACGCGTTCGACCGCCGGCCCCCGCCGGTGAAGCCGGGTGGCTGCAGGCAGCATGAACTAAGGTCCTCTCGTGAAGGAGTGATCCGATGAGAGCTCGCCTTCGGGCGAGGTGGTTGCTTCTTCCTCCTGGGCCGTCGAGTTGCCGCTCGGCGGTCCAGGGCCTCAACTGCGTTTCGGGGGTTCCGGGTGGCGGAGCCCCCGGCCCGGGGCGGAGCCCCGGTTGTCACAGTCAGTCGACCTCCTTGAGCACGCGTTCGATGGACCGCAGGCGGTCCTGGACGTCCCGCAGCTGCCGTTCGGTTTCTTCCTGCGTCCGGACGGCCGACTCGGCCAGCGACCGGTATTCGTGCTCCCGCGCCAGTTTCGCCTTGGCTCGCCAGGTCGAGGCCAGCTGCACGATCGCGATCGAGAGCACGACCGTGATCAGGACGAAGACCCCGGTCACGCCGATGATCTCCTGCCACTGGTGCCAGTTCATGTCCGTCCCTCCTCGCCGTCCCCCTGGACGGATTCCGGTGTGGTGAGCGTCGGCACGGCGGCCGCGATCGCCTGCGGTGTCAGCACGGCGGAGAACGGCGTGACCTCGTAGAACCGCAGTGTCTTGCCGTCCTCGCCGACCTCGGAGCTGGCGGAGACCAGGCCCGCGGCTTCCAGCTTGCGCAGGTGGACCTGCAGCAGCGCGCGGCTGATCCGCAGCTCGCGGGCCAGCTTGCTGACGTAGGTGCGTTCGGCGGACAAGGCCGCGATGATCCGCAGCCGGTGCGGGTTGCCGAGGGCGCCCAGCTGCCGCAGGAGCTCGTCGCCGGTCGTCCACATGCAAACAAAAGTTAGCAGGTGGCGGCCGGACGCGCTATCGGGGTGATCCCCGAGATCACATCGGGTGTTCGAGCCAGACGTTCGGCTCGACGTAGGTCGCGGTGTCGTACGCGGTCGACGCGTACACCGGCGCGATGCCGCCCGGGATGAAGTTCTCGCCGTCCTGGAGCTTCACGCCCGTCCAGTCGTGCCAGTCCGCCAGGGAGGCCGCCAGCGTCACCGCGAACGGGCAGACCTTCACCACGCGCGCGCCCAGCCGCTCGTGGGTGCGCAGCCAGCGGTCGGCCAGGAGGCCGTCGGGACGGCGGCGGGCCGCGTACTCCGGCATCGGCACCGCCGGCTCGGCTTCCTTGCCGATCGGGCGGACCGAGACGATCAGCTTGCGCAGCCCCGTTTCCGCCGCGCGCGCCTTCAGCGCCTTCAGCATCGGTGCGGCGAGACCGGTACCCCGCAGGTGCGGGGCGATCACGACTTCCAGTGCGCACAACGCGTTCGGCGCGCGGCCGTCCATGACGTCCTGGGCCGCCCACTCGATCGCCTTGTCCCAGCCGTGGTCCGGCAGCTCGGTGCGGTCCGGGGCCGGGTAGGCCAGCGGGACCGACAGGGCGCGGGCCATCGGCGTGCCGTCGTCGTCCAGCGCGATCAGGAAGTAGCGCGCCCAGTGGCGCAGGAACCGCTCGCCGGTGATCATCCGGCCGCTCGCGCCCTGGTAGATGAACTGGCCACCGACGTCGCCGAGGCTCAGTGCGGCGTCGAGGAGGTCGGGGCGGCCGGCAAGATCGACAACGCGCATGCGCCCAGTGAAGCGAAAAGCCCGGGCCGTGGATAGCGGCAACCGGGCGACGCTCAGCGCAGGGCTTTGCGGCGGCGGGTCAGCGCGGCCGGGTCGAGGTTCGCCCGGGTACCGGCGTCGTGGCCGTCGAGGTAGCCGCTGCCGCTGAGTCTTCTAGGCGAGGCGGCGCGCAGGTCGCCGTACTCGGAGTCGAACGCGTGCTGCACCATCTGCGCGCGGTCGCGGACCACCAGCTCGGCCGACCGCTCGCCGGGCACCGCGGTGCGGACGGCTTCCTGCTCGGCGCGGGAAAGGCGTTCGTGGACCGCGCGGGCGAAGCCGTGCAGCCACGTGCGCCGGTACGCGGCCAGGGATTCGCCGGGGAAGAACCCGCCCGGCCGGACGCGGGTCAGCTGCGTGCTCGCCTGCAGCAGGAGGCTGGTGAACAGCAGCTCCACCCGGCCGAGGTCGGAGCGGAACCCGAACACCGTGACGCTCTCGACCTTCTGGCCGAGGCGGTGCAGCAGCGTCCGGCAGCGCAGCGGGTACGCGACCGAGGTGAGCAGGCTCGCCTTCTCGCGGCTGTACGGGTCCGCGATCGGGATCTTCAGCGTGCCGATCTCGTCGGTGCCGGCCCCGGACGCGGCGAGCATCGCCTGGTCGATGCCGTACCGCGCGACGAGTTCGGCGGCCTTCTGGTTGTACGCCTCGGCTTCCGCCTCGGTGACCGCCGGGTCTTCGGCCTTGGCCAGCAGCTTGCGGATGCGCTCGAGCTGCGGGTCTGACTCGGTCATGGCGAGAGGGTATTCGATCAGGTGTTCGGGCGGGTGGACCGGGTCGGCGTGTCGAGGTACGCGTCGAGCGTGACGGCCAGCGCCGCTTCGGGCGACGGCGCGAAGCTCGCGTCCGCGAGACCGCCCCACAGCCACAGCTGGGCGAGCCCGTGCAGCGCCGCCCACAGCGACGCGGCGACCAGCCGCAGGTCGGCACCGGACCGCGCGACCGGGGTCGGCACCGCCGCCACCAGCACGGCGAAGGTGTCGAACACCGCGCTCGCCGCCGCCGAGAGCGCTGGGTCGTCCGGGTCGACCAGGTCGCGGCGGAACATCAGCTCGAACATCGCCGGGTTGGTCAGCGCGAAGTCGAGGTAGCTGTGGCAGGCCGCGGTGAGCCGCTCCCGCGGGGAAGTCTCCGGCAGCGTCTCCCGGCGGGCGAGCAGGTCGGCGTACCCGCGGGTCGCGACGGCGGACAGCAGCTCCGCGCGGCCGGAGAAGTGCCGCAGCGGCGCGCCGTGCGAAACCCCGGCGGCCTTGGCGATCCCGCGCAGCGTGACCGCGCCGACGCCTTCTTCGGCGAGCAGCTCCGACGCCGTCGTGATCAGGCGTTGCCGGGTGCCCACGCCTCGTCCAAGGTCATCGGGAGCAGGTCCGGGCGCTTCGGGAAGAAGCCGTCGCCGGGCTGGCGGCCGATCAGCCGGTTACGCGTGCGCGTCACCGCGACCGGCAGGACTTCCCGGAGCAGCCAGTGCAGGTCGGCGCGCCGGCTGCCGGTCGCCGCGGTGCCGGGCAGCGGGGCGAGCCACGCGGGGTCGGGGTCGAGGCCGAGCCGGGCGAGGACGTAGGCGGCGAGCCGGCGGTGGCCGTGGGCGGACAGGTGCAGCCGGTCGGTGCCGAAGTAGCGCGAATCGGTGACGGCCTGGTCGGGCCACAGGTCGATGAGCTGGGCGCCGTAGCTGACGGCCGCCTCGCGGATGGCCTCGTTGAGCGCGACGATCCGCGGCCGCATCCGGCTGCCCAGCGGCATCCGCCGGGAGACGTCGCTGAGCGTGAACGTGACGACCACGGGCGAGATCTCGGTGCAGGCGCGGATGGCGGCGTCGACCCGGCGGGCGACGGTCCGGGCGTCCCAGCCGCGGCTCATGACGTCGTTGCCGCCGCCGAAGAGGGCGATGAGGTCGGGTGCCAGCCGGGTGGCTGCCGGGAGCTGCTCGGGCACGATCTGGTCGAGCCGGCGCCCGCGGACGGCGAGGTTGGCGTAGCGGAAGCCGGGCTCGTCCTCGGCCAGGCGGCCGGCGACGAAGTCGGCCCAGCCGCGGTAGTGGCGCTGGTCGGGGTACGGGTCGTCGAGGCCCTCGGCGCAGCTGTCGCCGACGACGACGAATCGGTGGTAACTCATCTCGATCTCCGTAACCCGTGGTTCACCTTGTAGACACTGTCTATCAAACTTCTGTAGACGGTGTCTACTTCGGTGTCGACCCCTCAATCACGCGAGTCGACCTCTCCATCACGGGTGATGTCCGCCGGATCACGTGCCCGGACGGTCGGCTCACGTGCCCGGCCGGTCGGCTCGCGTGCTTGGAGGGTCAGTTCGCGTGATTGGGGAGTCGACACGGCTACTTGCGGACCGTCTCGCCGGTGCCGAGCCAGGGGCCGAGCTTGTCGGGGTTCCGGATGGCCCAGAGGTGCGTGATCCGGTCGTCCGCGACGGCGAAGGCGTAGACGGCGGCCAGTTCGTCGCCGCGGCGCAGGACCAGGCCGGGACGGCCGTTGACCGTGCGCTCTTCGAGCGTCAGCGCCCCGAAGGCGGCCAGTTCGGCCAGGTACCGGGCGACGAGCTCGCCGCCCACGACCGGCGCGATCGTGGCGCGGACCCGGCCGCCGCCGTCCGCGGTCAAGGTCGCGCCGGGGTCGAGCAGCCCGATCAGCGCGCCGATGTCCCCGGCGGCCCAGGCCACCTTGAAGTCCCGCACCAGACCGGCCTGCCGGGCGGCCGGGGCGGCGGGCCGGCCGGCACGGATCCGGCGGCGGGCCGCGGAGGCCAGTTCCCGGCACGCGGCCGGCGTCCGGCCGGTGATTTCGGCGACCTCGGCGAAGGCGTACCCGAAGACGTCGTGCAGGACGAGGGCCACCCGCTGCGGCGGGGTCATCGCTTCGAGCGCGACGAGGAACGCCATGCTGACCGACTCGTCCAGGGTGATCCGGTCGGCCGGGCCGGGCTGGTCGGGCAGCGGCTCGGGCAGCCACTCGCCCACGTACCGCTCCCGCCGCACCCGCGCCGAGCCGAGGACGTCCAGGCAGATCCGGCCGGCCACCGTCGTCAGCCAGGCGCCGGGCGAAGAGATCGCCTCCTGCTGCGCCGGGGACAGCGCGTACCAGCGGGCGTAGGTCTCCTGGACGGCGTCCTCGGCTTCGGTCAGCGAGCCGAGCAGCCGGTAGGCGAGGTTGACCAGGTGCCGTCGTTCGGCGACGACCGGTTCCGATGGCGTTGTCATGACTCCTCCGACGACGCAGCCTGCCCGAACGTCAGGCCTGACATTCCCGCGGCCTGTTTCGTCGTACCGGTCGCAACCATCGACCGAACAGGGGACAACGATGCTCAAGATCGGGATCGTGCTGGCCAGCACCCGCCCGGGCCGCAAGGGGGACCAGGTCGCCCGCTGGGTCCGCGAGCGGGCCGCGAGCCGGGGTGACGCGGAGTTCGCCGTGATCGACCTGCGTGATCACCCGCTGCCCCACCTCGAGGAGCCGCCGGGCTTCTCGGGGCAGTACCAGGACGAGCGCACCCGGGCCTTCGCGGCCGTCGTCGCGGCGTGCGACGGGTTCGTCTTCGTCACGCCGGAGTACAACCACTCCCTGCCCGGGGTGCTCAAGAACGCCATGGACCACATCCACGTCGAGTGGAACAGCAAGGCGGCCGGGTTCGTCTCGTACGGCGGCGTCGGCGGCGCGCGTTCGGTCGAGCAGCTGCGGCTGGTCTGCGGGGCACTGCAGCTGGCCGACGTGGCCCCGCAGGTGACGCTGCCGTTGGCGACGGAGTTCGAGAACCACACCGTGTTCGCGCCGGGTGACCACCAGCTCGCCGCGCTGGAAACCCTGCTCGACCACGTCATCGCCTGGAGCACCGCCCTGGCGTCGCTGCGGGGCGGGGAGGCGGAAGCCGCGATCCGACGCCGGCTCGACGAGGTCGTCGAAGCGCTGCGGGCCAAGGATCTCGAGGCGCTGCGCGGGATCTACGCGCCGGACGTCGTGTCCTTCGACGTCGAACCGCCGCTGCAGCACGCCGGGGTCGAGGCGAAGCTGAAGAACTGGGCGAAGGTGTTCACGATCTTCGAAAAGGTTGACTACGAGCTGCGCGACCTGACGGTCACGGTGAGCGCCGGCTTGGCCGTCGGCCACGGCTTCGGCCGGGTCAGCGGCACGCTGCCGACCGGGGAGGCCGTGACCGGCATGTGGGTTCGCGCCACCTTCGTCTTCCGCCACCGCGGCGACGGCTGGGTGATCGTCCACGACCAGGCGTCCGTGCCGTTCGACATGGCGAGTGGCCGGGGAGTGGTGGACCTCGAGCCCGGAACGCGCTGAACTGTACGAACGGTCGTGCTACCTTCGGGCCCATGAACGTCGAAGGCGTGTTTGTGGGGGAACCGAGCGTCCTGGGTCACCGGCGGGACCGGCCGGTGCTGAGCGCGATCACGAAGGCGCGGGTCGCGGCGCCGGAACTAGCCCTGACCGAACTGAACCTCGACGGTGACCGGCAGGCCGACCTCACCGTGCACGGCGGGGTCGACAAAGCGGTTTACGTCTACCCCGCCGAGCACTACCCGGCCTGGGCGGCCGACGGCCTCGAAGCCGAGCCGGGTGGCTTCGGCGAGAACGTCTCGCTGACCGGCGTCACCGAGGACGACGTCCGGATCGGGGACGTCTGGGCCTGGGGTGACGCGCTGGTCCAGGTCTCGCAGCCGCGGCAGCCATGCTTCAAGCTGGCCATGAAGACCGGCCGCAAGGACGTCACCCCGCTGATGATCGACAGCGGGCGCTGCGGCTGGTACCTGCGCGTGCTGCGGCCTGGCACGGTGCCGACGTCCGGCGCGATCGAGCTGCTCGAACGAGCGGACGGCCCGACGATCACCGAGGTGTACCTGGTCTCCTTCGCCAACTACGGGCAGCTGCCGGAGGACAAGGTCGAGGCGGCGCTGGACCTCGCCGACCGCGTGCTGGCCACGCCCGCGCTCTCGGCCGCCTACCGCGACGGCGTCCAGTCCACTGTGGACCGATGGCGGGCGCGGCGTGCCGGGTGACGGCCGGATCGCGCGCGGCGACGCGACCCGGCGCCTGGTGCTGCGGCGGGCCGTCGACGTCGCTTCGGTCGACGGCCTCGCGGGGCTGTCCCTCGGCCGGCTGGCCACCGAGCTGGAGCTGAGCAAGAGCGGGGTGTTCGCGCTGTTCGGCTCCAAGGAGGAACTTCAGCTCGCCACCATCGAGGCCGCGCTGGACATCTTCCGCTCGCACGTCGTGACGCCTGCGCGGGCGGTGGCGCCCGGCCTGCCGCGGCTGCGCGCGGTGTGCGAAAAGTGGCTGGACTACTCGGAAACCCGGGTCTTCCCGGGCGGCTGCTTCTTCTTCAACGTCGGCGCGGAGTTCGACGCGCGCCCGGGCCGGGTGCACGACGCGGTGGCGGCGGCGAACGGCTCGTTCGCCGCCTTCCTGCGGGAAATCGCGGCGGAAGCGGTCGCGCTCGGCCACGTCGACGCGGATGCCGAGGTCCTGGCGTTCGAACTCCACGCGCTGGGCCGCGCGGCCAACGCCGACGCCGTCTTGAACGGCGGAACCCGGGCCTACGAACTGGCCAGGCGGGCGATTCGCGCCCGCCTGGCCGGTTGACGTCACTTCCAGTCGACCTGCGGGGAGCGGTAGAAGTCGATGCCCTGCGCCACCCAGCGCGGGGCTTGCTTCGCCAGCCGCGCGCGGTAGGCGGTCCAGTTGTGCGTCGACTTCGGGGACCAGCCGATCTCCGCGATCCCCGGCAGCCGCGGGAACGCCATGTACTCGATGTCGTCGCTGGTCCGGATCGTTTCGGTCCACAGCGGCGCTTCGACGCCCGCGACCTGGCTCTCGCCAACCCCGTTGACCAGCGTGGCGGGATCCCAGTTGTACCCATCCCGAACCTCGACCAGCGCGGCCCAGTCCTGGCCGAGCGGCGTCTGCGCGTTGTACTTCATGTCGAGGTACGCGTAGTTCGCCGGCGACATCAGGATCTTGTTGCCGCGCGCCGCGGCCGCCGCGACGTCCGGGTTGTCGCCGCCGAAGTCCCAGTACTGCGGGACCGCCGACACCGGCGGGGCCGACTTGGCGATCTCGTGCCAGCCGGTGACCTTCTTGCCGTACTTGGCGACGATCGGCTGCACCTTGTGCTCGAACGTGAGGTAGTCCGCGGGCGGCGTCGAGTGCGCCTCGTCGCCGCCGATGTGCAGGTACGGGCCGGGCGTGAGGGCCGCCAGTTCGCGCACGACGTCTTCGACGAACTTGTACGTGATCGGCGAGGAGATGCACAGCGAGCTGTAGCCGACCTCGGTGTCCGTGCGCACCGGCACGGCCTTCCCGTCGCAGTTCAGCTCGGCGTACGTCGACTGCGCCGCGTTCGTGTGGCCCGGCATGTCGATCTCCGGGATCACCGTGATGTGCCGCGAAGCCGCGTACGCGACGATGTCCCGGTACTGCGCCTGCGTGTAGTAGCCGCCCGGGTCGCCGTCGACCGCGGTCTTGCCGCCGACCGTCGCCAGCTTCGGCCAGCTCTTGATCTCGATCCGCCAGCCCTGGTCGTCGGCCAGGTGCAGGTGCAGCGTGTTGACCTTGTACTGGGCGATCTGGTCGACGTACAGCTTCACCTGGTCGGGCCGGAAGAAGTGCCGGGCGACGTCGAGCATCGCGCCGCGCTCGGCGAAGCGCGGGTAGTCGAGGATCGTGCCGCCGGCGACGGTCCACGTCCGGTGCTGCACGCGCTGGGCGTCGATCGCCGACGGCAGCAGCTGCCGCAGCGACTGCACGCCTTCGAAGAGCCCGTCCGCGGTGTTGGCCTTCACCGTGACGCCGTCGCGCGCGACCTTCAGCTCGTAACCCTCGGTGCCGATCCGCGGGTCGTGGCCCAGCTTCAGCGAGAGCGCGGGCAGGCCGGCGGCGTGCGGCACGACCGGCAGCGGGAAGCCGGTGGCCGGGCGCAGCAGCCCGCGCAGGTAGTCCGCGACCTGGCCGGCGCCGCGGTCGGCGGCGATCACGGTCGACGGCGTGAGCCGGAATTCACCGCGAGGATCGGCTTTCGCGGAGACGGGCGCCGGGACGACGTCGGTCACGCTCCGTTCGGGAGCGGCCGCGGCGGCCGCCGCGGAAGCGGGCAGGCCGGCGGCCGTGAGACTCACGACGGCCGCGGTCAAGACGGCTCTGGACAAGCGCATCGAAGCACCTCCGGTGGGGGACTCCCTCCCCGCAAAGGTACAGACCAGCCGGAGCATTTGGAACAGTTCTTAACGAAGGGCTTCCCGGATCGCCTCCAGGACGCTCGGGTCCTCGATCGTCGAAGGCACCGCCTCGTCGCGGCCGTCGGCGATCGCGCGCATCGTCTTGCGCAGGATCTTCCCCGACCGCGTCTTCGGCAGCGCGTCCACAATGGACACATCGCGGAACGCGGCGACCGGGCCGATGTCCCGCCGGACCAGTGCCACGAGCTCGTCTCGCAGCCGGTCCGCCGGAACGTCCGCGCCCGCCTTGAGCACCACGAACCCGCGCGGCAGCTGGCCCTTGAGCTGGTCGGCCACGCCGATCACGGCGCACTCGGCGACCGCCGGGTGCGAAGCCAGCACGGCCTCCATCGACCCGGTGGACAGCCGGTGCCCGGCGACGTTGATGACGTCGTCGGTGCGGCCCATGACGAACAGGTAGCCGTCCTCGTCGAAGTAGCCGGAGTCGCCGGTCAGGTAATGGCCTTCGTAGCGCGAGAGGTAGGCCTCGCGGTACCGCTCGTCGTCGCCCCACAGCGTCGGCAGCGAGCCCGGCGGCAGCGGCAGTTTCACGGTGATGGCGCCTTCGCGCCCGGCCGGCAGCTCCTCGCCCGCCTGGTCGAGGATCCGGACGTCCCAGCCGGGGACGGGCTTGGTCGCGGACCCCGCCTTGACGTCCATCGGCTCCAGGCCGCGCGGGTTGGCGGCGATCGGCCAGCCGGTCTCGGTCTGCCACCAGTGGTCGACGACCGGCACCCCGAGCTTCTCGTGCGCCCAGTGGTAGGTCTCCGGGTCGAGCCGCTCGCCGGCCATGAACAGCGTCCGGAACTGCTTCAGCTCGTACTTCTCCAGCTCACGGGCGTCCGGGTCGACCTTCTTGACGGCCCGCAGCGCGGTCGGCGCGGTGAACAGCGCCTGGACGCCGTGCTCGGCGATGACCCGCCAGAACGCGCCCGCGTCGGGCGTGCCGACGGGCTTGCCTTCGTACATGACCGTCGTCGCTCCGACGAGCAGCGGCGCGTACACGATGTAGGAGTGCCCGACGACCCAGCCGACGTCGGACGCCGTCCACCAGACGTCACCGGCGTGGACGTCGTAGACCGCTTCCATCGAGTAGGCGAGCGCGACGGCGTGGCCGCCGGTGTCGCGCACGACACCCTTCGGCTTCCCGGTCGTCCCGGACGTGTAGAGGATGTACAGCGGATCGGTCGCCGCCACCGGCACCGGGCCGGCCGGATCGGCGCCCGCCGCCAGCTCCCGCCAGTCGAGGTCGCGCCCGGTCAGCACGGCCGGCGCCTGCTCGCGCTGCAGCACGACGACGTGGTCGGGCTGGTGCTCGGTCATCCCCAGCGCGGCTTCGATGATCGGCTGGTACTCGACCACCCGCGTCGGCTCGATGCCGCAGGACGCCGCCAGGATGACCTTCGGCTTCGCGTCCTCGATCCGCGCGGCCAGCTCCTTCGGCGCGAACCCGCCGAAGACCACCGAGTGCACGGCGCCGATCCGCGCGCAGGCCAGCATCGCGATCGCGGCCTCCGGCACCATCGGCAGGTAGACGATCACCCGGTCACCCTTCGTGACCCCGAGCGAGCTCAGCGCGCCGGCGAAGCGCGCGACCGTGTCCCGCAGCTCCTCGTAGGTGTAGGTGCGTTGCCGTCCGGTCACGGGAGAGTCCCAGATCAGTGCGGCCTGGCCGCCGCGGCCGGCTTCGACGTGCCGGTCCAGCGCGTTGTAGGAGGTGTTCAGCTCGGCGTCCGGGAACCACCGGTGGAAGGGCGGGTTCGTGTCGTCCAGCGCCCGCCGCGGTGGCCTGGTCCAGCTGATCGACTCCGCCGCGGCCAGCCAGAACGCGTCCGGCTCGGCCAGGCTGCGCCGGTAGGCTTCGGAGTACGCGCCCATGCTCCGCTCCTTCGGGTCGGAGGTTCCGCCGATCCCCATCATGGCGCGGGAGCGGTGGCCGCGCCGGATTCGGCCGCGGAAAGACCCGGCAACCTCAAGGAGCCCGGGAGCGTCCTAAGCTGGACCGCGGGCAAACGCCGCGTGACGGCCACGAAGTGAACACGGACAGTGAGGGGAGCCCGGCGGTGAACGGACTAGCGAGCGCGTTGCTCTCGCTAGCCCATTCCTTGTTCGGCCCGGGCTTCTGCCCCGGCGAATGGGTCTGGGCCACGAGTGCGGCCGGCGCGCTCGTCGCGCTGCTTCCGCCGATCGGCGCGGTCGCCGTGTCGATCATCCGGAAGGGCACCGGCAACCGCTACGACGCGACGACGCTGGGCGTCTTCGGGGGGATCGGCCTGGTCAGCGCGCTGGTGCTGCCGTGGCTGCTGTCGAACGGCGTGTCGGGGGTCTACCGCGCGGCGTTCGGCGGCGACAAGACCGGCCTGAGCCGGACGGAACTGGGCTCGCTCGGCAGCGACGGCGGCTGCTGGGTGGGCAGCCAGGTGAAGTACCTGGGCGGCGGCCAGAGCGTCTACGACGTGCTGTTCTCCAAGAACGGCAGTGACCTCCCGTTCTTCGTGTACCTGCTGGCCTTCGCCGTGCTGGGCGGCGGCTCGCTGTTCTTCGTCATGCTGCAGGGCCGCACGGCCTTCCGTCGCGGCCCGAAGTGGCCGTCGCGGTTCTTCTGGATCCCGTTCGCCGCGATGCTGGTGTTCAGCGTCGGCATGGAAGCGAACACCGCGCTGCACTTCTTGCTGGGCTTCCTGCCGTTCAGCGTGCTGGGCCTGATCCCGGTCGCGATGGTCGGCCCGCCGCCGTGGTCGGTGATCAACCGGTCGGACCGGTCGGACGAGCCGCCGCCGCGCCGCCAGCAGGAGCCGCAGGGACCGCCGCCGTCGCAGGTCCAGCCGCGCCCCACCCCGCCGCCTCCGCCGCCGCCCCCGGCCAACCGGCCGTACCCGAAGACGGCGCTGGCTTCCGCGCCCGAGCCGCCGTCGCCACCGCTCGGCGCGCTGGCCGCGGCGCCGGGCCCGATCCCGCCGCCGCCCGGCTCCCGCAACGCCGGTGGCAGCCGCTACCGCCGTGTCAAGCAGCTCGGCGCGGGTGGCTTCGGCACGGTCTGGCAGGCCGTCGACACCCAGCTGAACCGCACGGTCGCGCTGAAGATCGCGCACGCGCCGGACCGCGACACGGCCGAGCGCATGCAGCGCGAGGCCCGCGCGCTGGCCGTGGTGAGCCACCCGAACTGCGTCAAGGTGTACGACCTGGCCGAAGAGCCGGACGGCCTCGCGCTGGTGATGGAGTACCTCGAAGGCCGTCCGCTGGCCGAGCTGGTCGACGGCCAGGGCCCGCTCGACGACGTCGCGGCGGGCCGCCTGTGGGCGACGATGGCGGGTGCCTTGGCGGCGGCGCACGAGAAGGGCGTCCTGCACCGCGACATCAAGCCGTCGAACATCGTCCTCGACCGCAGCGGCCTGGCCCACCTGATCGACTTCGGCATCGCCCGCAGCCAGGGCGATTCGAAGATGACGGCCACCGGGATGATGATCGGCACGCCCGACTTCGTCGCCCCGGAGCAGGCCATGGGGGCGACGGCGTCCCCGGCGTCCGACGCGTGGCAGCTGGCGGCGACGGTCAGCTACGCGCTGTCCGGCCAGCCGCCGCGCGGAACGCGGGAGACGCCGATGGCGGCGCTGATGGCGGCCGCCCGCGCCGAGCCGGTGTCGCGGTTGCCGCAGCGCAGCGCGCACGCCCGGTTGCTGGCGGCCTCACTGGACCCGGAGCCGCGGCGGCGTCCGACGCTGAACGCGGTGCGCCGCGAGGTCGAGGGCTGGCTGTCACGGGCGGGCAAGTCCGCGGACGGCCCGGTGACGCGGGTCGTGCCGCGTCAGCCCGGGAGCGGGCTGCCCCGCCGCTAGTGTCGCGCGTCGCAAGTTGTTTGACGTCCGGGAAGAGCGCCCCAATGTGGCCTTCGGTGCGTTGAACGCACCGAAGGCCGCCTTGGGTGC